>NZ_CAXTBM010000018.1:2949-9863 GCF_964242765.1 uncultured Hymenobacter sp. | reverse complement strand
CAAACAAAGCGTTTCAGCTAACTAACTAGGCACATTAGAAGTTGAATGCTACGACTTATTCGCTAGTTAATTAACTGAGTTGCCGAGTTCTGCTCACTGCCCACGCACAGACGATACGGGCCGGGAATTTCCGCTTGTCCAGACCGACCGGGTTTAAGTGAAGTACTTCTCCCTATTCTTACGGCCCGCCGGTGAAATCCAAGTCGTAGAGGATATTCACTCGGAAGCCGTTGTTGATTTCGAAAACGGGTTGCCCGCTGGCCGGGTCCGGCGTGGCGTGTTGCGTTACTTGGTTGAGGTAATTGAGTTCCACTTTAGCATTGCCGCTGAATTGGTACCCCAGCCCACCGGAAAGGCGGTTTTGGTTGAACACATTGTTCCCAACGTTGCGCCCGAAGCTGATGAAGAGCTCATCAAACGCATTCAGATACCATTCGCCGTCGTCGATGGTGGGGCCTTGCAACGGAAAGCTGCCCGCCAACTGGTACCGGATTCGATGTTGATAGTCCCATTGCTGCACATCTCCGGCTCCTTCTTCGGCTCGCTGCCCTAACCAGCGCTGCTCTAGCCGCAAGCGTTGCTCGAGTTGCAGGCAGCCTAGCGCATCGGTTAGCGTCACGTCTTGGTAGAGGCGGTGTTCGGGTTGGGGCCGGCCGGTAACGGTGGGGTAGCGTCCGTACTCGTGCGTCTGGAAGTAGGTGTAGCCCCCGCTTACCGTTACTCGGTCGGTGAGTTGGCGCCCTATGCCCAGCCGGGCCAGATGCTGCTGCTGCGCACCGAGCAGCTTCACCCGCCGCAGTTGGTACTCGGTGTGCAGCGTCCATTTTTCGCTGAGTTGATGGTCGCCGGAATACACCACCCAGCCCAGCGTGTTGTGGTCGAGCAGGCGGGGTGGGGCCTGCCCAAACCCGGCCGTGGCCACTAAAAAAAGCCCAACTACGAGCGGCAATCTTCTCATATATTCCGGAAAGCGGCACTGAAAAAGGCTCCTGCACTAGTGCCACTTCTTACGCCACCTAGTAGCTACGGTTGGGTTCGTGGCGAATTAAGGGTGCAACACGGTAGCCAGCACGGCATCTACCGCCAAGCCCAGCCGGCGCATGTCCAACCGGTCGAGCGTATCGGTGGGCTCGTGGTAGTGCTGGTTGCGGTAGAAGGCCGTGTCGGTGAGCAGCACGGCCGAATACCCGAACTGCCAGTAGTTGAGGTGGTCGGAGAAGTCGATGCCAGGCAGCCACGCCGGGGCTTTGAACCGCTTAACGGGCAGGGCTGCCGCCGTGCGGTAGCGCCGCGCAAACTGCCGGCCGAAGCGGCCATTCCCAAATTTCTGCGCCACCGTTACGTAGTTGCCCCGGCTACCAAAAACCAGCTTCAGCGGGCTAAACGGATACCGCTGGCTTCCTTTCCGGTCGTCGTAATAGCCCAGCATTTCCAGGGCCACCATGCCCCGCACTGGCACGCCCGCCGCGTACAAGGCCTGGGCGTGCACGTAACTGCCCATCTGGCGGGTCCGAAAGAAAGGTGGTTCTTCCAGCGTGTACGCCACCAAATCAATTCTGTAGGGCAAGCTGATTTGCTGCCCTAGCAGTTGCGCCAGTTCCAGCAGTGCCGCCACGCCGCTGCCGTTGTCGTCGGCACCGGGCTGCTCGCCGCACACATCATAATGTGCCCCAATGATGAGGCGCGGCCCGGTCTCGGGACCAAAGCTACCAATCAGGTTTTGATAGGGTTGCCCCTGTACCTCGTAAGGCTGCTCGGTGGTGCGTGCGCCAGTTGCGCGCAATTGTTGCCGGATATAATCGGCGGCCTGTTGCAAACTCGCCGGATGCAGGTAGTTGCGCGGCTGCGGAGTGCCGATGAGCGTCAGCAGGTGGCGGCGCAGGCGGGCGGTATCGGCCGCGAGGACCTTAGTAGGTTGCTGCGCCCGGACTCGAAACCCTACTAACACGAGCAGCAACAAGCAGCAGAGACGCAGGGACATGGGCAGGAAGAAAAGAAAACGCTGAAGGCTAACACAAGATTAGCAGTTTCGCTATACTGTGAAGCTATTTATGGCAACCCGACTTCAATAGCAAATCAAAATAGATTCTTCCCCATGCTTACCTTTCGGGTATGATTGCACGATTACTAGTTTGTTTTTCACTTGTATTATGTGCTCTTCAGGGGGCCGCGCAAAGTCCGCAAACGGCCGCGTTTCAGTTGGCGCTAGCTCACACCTCCACTGACACCAGCCGGGTACTGCTGCTGGCTGATTTAAGTGCTACCTATCGCTACTCGCATTTCGATTCGGTGCAGTGGTACGCGCAACAGGGCCTGAAACTAGCCCGGCGGATTGGCTACCGGAAAGGCGAAGGCCGTTGTCTTTCGCGCCTGGCCATTTTGCTCGCCGAACGTGGCAACCTCCCCGCCGCCCTGCGCCTCAATTTGCAGGCGCTCCAACTCAACCGGCAAAGCCACGACCCGCGAGGAGAAGCCCGAACGCTCAACCAAACGGGCTTGCTTTATTTCGCCCTCGACGATTTTCGCCCTTCCCTGAGTTACTACTTTCAAGCGCGCGCCACCCACGAACGGGCCCGCCTCGACGATGCGTCCCTGTACGCTAGCATCTTAACCAATATCGGAGCCAGCTACGAAGGGCTAGGACTGCTCGATTCGGCCTCCTACTACCTGCGCCAGGCGCACGACCTTACGAGCACCCCGCCTCCTGCCGGCTGGAGTTGCTGGGGCAACCCGCGGCCCTACATCTTGCGGGAGCTAGGCCGGTTGCAAGCCTCCCGGGGCCTGACTGGGTTGGCCGTGCAGTACTACCACCGCAGCGCCCAGGCGGCTTTGCCCGAAAATGATTTGCGAAGCCGCTGCCGTGCTTTTCAGTATTTGGCGGAACTCTACTATCGCCATCAGCAGCCCGATTCCAGCGTTTTCTATGCCCGGCGAGCCTTGGCAGTGGGTGAAACGCTGCCCTTTATTATGGGGGTGCTGCGTACCAGTACGCTTCTGGCCGATATATTCCGGGCTCGTAGGCAAGATGATAGCACGTTGAAATACATGGGCATCATGCTCACCGCCCAGGACAGTCTGCACAACCCCCAACGCATCAAACAGCTCGATGCCATTGGCTTTGATGAGCAGCTCCGGCTACGGCAACTAGAAGAGCAAAGCACTGATTTGCTGGCAACTATCCGCCTGTATGCCCTTTGGGCGGGGCTTGGCACGCTGCTGATGGTGGCGGTGCTACTCGGGCGCCACACTTACCAGCAAAAGCAAGCCAACCAGCGGCTACAGCACCTGAATCACCAAATAAATCAGCAGAAAGAAGAGCTTACCCGGCAGCGCGACACGCTGGGCCGCATGGTGCAGCAACTACGTACCACCCAAAGCCAACTGGTGCTGCGCGAGAAAATGGCTTCCTTAGGCGAGTTGATGGCCGGGGTTGCCCACGAAATCAAGAACCCGATGAGCAGCGTGAAAAACTTTGCGGCCATTAGCGCCGCCCTGTGCCAGGATTTGCGCGAAGAACTGGCCAAAACCGCGCTACCCATCGACGACCAGCAGATTATCGATGAGATGTTTCACAACCTGAGTTACTACCAGTCCAAGATTGTGTTGCACAGCCAGCAGGCCGAGGGCTTCGTCAACAACATGCTCGACTATTCCAGCACCGGCCCGGCCCAACGTCAGCCCACCGACCTGAACGTGCTGGCCAATGAATACATGCGCCTCACCTACCACGACCTACGCCTCAAGAACCGGCACTTCAACGCGGCCCTGTTTTCCTTCCCCGACGAAACCCTACCCCTGGTACCTGTGGTCCGGCAGGAGCTTGGTCGGGTGCTGGTTAGCCTGTTCACCAATGCTTTTCACGCAGTGCACCAGCGCCAGCGCCAAGCCATCGAAGAAGACTACGTACCCCAGATAACGCTGCGTATCTGCCAACTCGGCGACGAGGCAGAAATCCGGGTTCGCGACAACGGCCCCGGGCTCACCGAAGAGATGCTAACCGATATTTTCCAGCGTTTCTTCACCACCAAACCCGACGGCGAAGGCCTCAGCCTGGGCTTCTGGGTTAGCTACGACATCGTCACGCGCGGCCATGGCGGCACGTTGGAAGTGGAAAGCACATTCGGCGAGTACACCGAGTTCATTGTTACCCTCCCCTTGCAAGGCAAACCGGCCGTTCCCGCCGCCTGGATTAGCTGATTGCTGATGGCAGGCTACTAAACGGCTGTCCGGCTGTGCAGACGCCCGATCAGGCAAGGCGTTCTTTCGTTATCCAACCATAAGTCACCACCCTATGTCTTTTCGCACTATCACCCCGGGTACGCTGCCGGGTTCGGAATGGCATCAGTTTCTGCTGAGCGCCGTGGCCCCGCGGCCAGTTGCGTTTGTGAGCACCATTTCCGCCGCCGGGGAAGTGAATCTGAGCCCGTACTCTTTTTTCAACGTGTTCAGCTCCAACCCGCCCACGCTTGTCTTCTCCCCCGCCAACCGGGTGCGCGACAACACGCAGAAACACACCCTTTTCAATGTGCGTGAGGTAGCCGAATGCGTGGTCAATATCTGCGACTACGCGGTAGTAGAGCAAATGTCGTTGGCCAGCACCGAGTACGAGCGGGGCGTAAACGAATTCGTGAAAGCCGGCCTCACGGAGTTGGCTTCCGACTTGGTGCGGCCACCGCGGGTAGCCGAGTGCCCGGTGTCGTTGGAGTGCGTAGTCGAGCAGATCATTGCCATCGGCGACTCGAACGGGGGCGGCAACCTCGTGCTTTGCCGGGTGGTGCAAGCCCACTTTCGCGAGGATATTTTGCTGGAATCCGGCCCCGGCATTGACCCGCAAAAGTTCGACGCCGTGGCCCGCCTCGCCGGCGACTGGTACTGCCGCGTGACGCCCCAAAGCTTGTTCACGGTACCCAAACCCAACCGCCACCTTGGCATCGGCATCGACCAACTGCCCGAGCACATCCGCCACTCCGATATTCTTACCGGCAACAACCTGGGCCGCCTCGCCAACATCGAGTTGCCGGCAATTCCTACCGCTGAGCAGATTCAGGAAGTCAAGAATGATCCGTTGGTAAGCGCCGTGCTGCAACAGCATTTCGGTAACCTCACCGAGCAGCGGCAGCAGCTCATGCAACTCGGCAAGAAGATTCTGGAGGAAGGCAAGCTGCTGGAGGCGTGGAAGGTGTTGCTGCTAGCGGCGGGATAGGCTGCCGAAGCTAGGGGCCATGCCCGGCACTATAAATGGCGCTAAACATTGCCCTCTCCTTAAGAGTGTGCGCACACTGCAATCAATCGGCCGGCAGTTAGGAAATCGGCTTTATAAAAGCCGCAGTTTTTATAATTATAACAAGATAATAGTATTTATAATAAATAGTAGTTATAGTAAATCCAAACTCAGTTCAATTGACGTAAGCTCCTGAGTACACTTCTCTTTCTATATAGAAGAGCGGCGACTATAGTTCTTGTTCGGTCTGGTGCGGCTGCCCTCATTGGGGCTGCTTTTGCTTTCTACTATGCGCTTTGCGCAAGACAACTGAGCCCTTCGGCTTTGCTGCCTCTTCTCGTTGCAGTGCCAGTTCCCTGCCATCCTCCGAGGGCAGCTTTATATATTTAAAATCTCTTTTATCCCTTGATTGCCAGCATGCACTGTGCTAGCCTTGCTATGCATTTTGCATTAATGCAACCTTCTGATTATCAATTCTTTGTTTTTCGAATAGATTTCTCTTGCCAGTTTTCATTTCACGTTTTCACCTGTTGTTTTTCTATGAAAAGTTTTACCAAACCTATTCATTGGTTGGTCGGGGCTTGTGTCGTGACGACGCTTTCAGTCTGGAGCGCCATGAAGTACACGCCCCTGGAAGCCAGTAGTCACCGCGAAGCGCCGCTCATTGCCGACGACCCGGTGGCCGACAACACGGATGTGTACGCCTTCGTTGACCCCAACGATGCCAACCGCGTGGTGCTGATTGCCAACTACATACCGTTTCAGCTGCCCCAAGGAGGTCCAAGCTACTATACCTTTGGCGAGAACGTGCGCTATGAAATTCACGTGAAAAACAACGGGGCCACGACCGGCGACGATATTACGTATCGGTTCACGTTCAGCCGCACCAACCAGGACCCGACCACCTTCTTCAACGTGCGCCTGGGCCAGCAAAACCTGAAAACCACCTACACCTGCGAGAAAAGTGTGAACGGGGGAGGCTTCAGTGCCATCGTAACCAACGGCGTGGTACCCGCTTACAATATCGGGCCCCGCTCCATCAACACGGCCGTTGGCTTAAGCCAATCTTCCTACACTGCGTTGCGCCAGAGCGCCGTAACCAACGCCAGCGGCGGCGGCAACGAACAAGTGTTTTGCGGTTCTTCCGACGACCCGTTCTTTGTGGACCTGGGAGCCGTATTCGATTTAGCAGGCCTGCGCCTTAACCAAGGGGCCCGCGACGGACTGGCGAAGTACAATGTCAACTCTATTGCGCTGAGCGTCCCGATTGCAACGCTGCAAAAGAACGGCCAGCCCGTCTCGGCGGCGGCCAACATCCTCGACCCCAACTACGTGATTGGCGTCTGGGCCTCGGCTAGCCGCCCTACCATTCGGACGCTGAGCGCCACGGGCGGCGCCACCACGGCCAACTCCACCTACGTGCAGGTGTCGCGCCTGGGCATGCCGCTCACCAACGAGGCCATCAACCCCATCGGCAGCAAGGACCTCTGGAACCGTCGCACGCCTTACAATGAGGACGCTGTAACGGACGACTACCTTTCCAACCCGGAACTGGGCCTCTACATGGATGCCCGCCAGTTTGGTGGGGCTGTGCCCGCCCTGTCGGCGCTCCGCGTGCAAACTAGCTCCTTGGCTGGTTTCCCTGGTCTGCCAGCGGCGGGCTTCGACTTCGGCAACACCCGCTCGGGGCTCT
>NZ_CAXTBM010000018.1:0-2849 GCF_964242765.1 uncultured Hymenobacter sp. | reverse complement strand
CCAGCTTGCAGTTCATCCCCAACATGGACGGCTTTCCCAACGGCCGACGCTTGGAAGATGCTGTGGACCAGATCGAGCTGAAAGCAGTGGGCGGCGTGGTATTAGCGGCCATCGGGTTGTGGTACGACGACTTCACGCCTACCAGTGCCTCGCCAGTGACGCCGATTCTGGCTGGTGTGCTGGGCTTTACTACGGGCGTAGAAGCCAACGACACCACCCTCCGTTCCGCCTTCCCCTACGTGCAGACGCCGTGGAGTGGTACTGGCTCGGCCAGCGGCCCAACCAACACCGTCGTGATTCCTAACCTGACGGTGAACTCGCCTATGGGCGTAGATGCCGGCACCTATAACAACATCACCGTTACCAGCACGGGCGTGGCCTTATTCAACGGTCCGGTGCAGGTGAACGGTACGCTAACAGTGCGCACGGGCGGCGTGCTGAGCACGCGGGGCGTACTCGCTACTAGTTGCCAGCCCATCACCGGGCCGGGCAGCTTTGTGCTGGAGGCCGGCGCCACCCTGCGCATCTGCGACGCCGACGGCATTGCCGCTACGGGGGCTACCGGAGCTATTCAGCTTAGCGGCACCCGTACGTTTTCGCCGGAGGCTAACTACGAGTACAATGGCTCGGGGGCCCAAACCACCGGCACGGGGCTGCCAGTGCAAGTCAGCAACCTAACCGTTAACAACAGCGCCGGCGTCACGCTCAACAACGGGGGCGTAGGCATTTCCCAGCGACTGGTGTTAACGAACGGCAACCTGAACACCAGCCCAAGCCAGATGCTGACGCTGACTTCGTCGCCGATTCTGGGTACGGCCTTGGTGGTGAACACCAATGGCGCCGTGAACGGCCCGGCCACTATGCAGCGGTCCATTGACCGGTCCCTGAACCCAGGCTTTGGCTACCGCCACTATAGCTCTCCAGTTAGCAATACCACCGTTGGTGACTTAGGCAACAATACTCGGGGATTCAGTCCGGTTTTCAACCAGGACTACAACACGGCCGCCGATCCGAACAGCGTGCTGCCGTTCCCGAACGTGTTCGGCTACGACCAAACCCGGGTAACCAATACCACTAATTCGATGGCGGCGTTCGATCAGGGCTTCTTGGTGCCCCAGGCCAGCGACCCCATGGCCGTGCTAGGGGGCTATGCCGTCAATATCCCCGCCAGCGCGGTGGTGGATTTGACGGGTACGCTCAACAACGGCTCCGTCACGCGCAGCAACCTGACCCGGGATTCGCAGCCGCAGAGTGGCTGGCAGTTACTGGGCAATCCTTACCCGTCGCCACTAGACTTCAGCCAGCTAACGGGCGTCACGCGCACCAACGTGGACGATGCTATCTACGTGTTCCAAAGCACTGGGCAGTACGAGGGGCAGTACCGCAGCTACGTGAATGGCATTGGTAACCCGCTGGTATCGGCTATGCAGGGCTTTTTTGCCCGAGTGAGCGCCGGACAATCCACGGGTAGCCTGACCCTCAACAACGCCTCTCGCGTCACGACCTTCTCGGCCGAGCCCAGCTTCAACCGCACCACCGCCGACACTCGGCCGCTGGTGAACCTGCGCCTGCAAGGCACCTCGTTCATGCTGGCCGACGAAATGTACGTGTACTTCGAGCAAGGCGCTACCAACAGCTTTGATGCGCGTTACGACGCATATAAGCTGCCTAGCTCTTCGGGCATGAGCGTGAGCAGCATGATTGTGGGCGACGAGCTATCAGTGAATGGCCTGACTCCGTTGGCCAACCCAACGGCAACCGCAACGGTAGCGCTGAACGTGCACGTACCCGCCACCGGCACTTACACGCTGAATGCGGCCACGCTAGCCAACTTCGGGAGCAACATGCAGGTGTTCCTGCTCGACACCCAGACCGGTGCCCGCATCGACTTGGCACAACAGCCGGTGTACAGCTTCACGGCAGCCACCAAGGCGCTGCCCGGTCGCTTCACCTTGTACTTTGGCCCCTCCGCGCCGCTGGCCTCCAACGCCGCCGTGTTGGCCAAGCAAGTGCAGCTGTTTCCAAACCCCGCGCACGGCAGCTTCACCCTAGTGCTGCCCGCTGAATTAGGTCGCACGCCCGTCAAGGCAACGCTCTACAACCAGCTTGGCCAAGCGGTAGCGCAACGCACCCTGACGGTTACGGCCGCCGGCGCCAGCACCCAATTCGATGTGTCGGGCATGGCGCGCGGTGTGTATTCGCTGCACTTGCTGTCCGGCAAAACCCAAGTGGTTAAGCGTGTAGTAGTGGAGTAAGTACCCAGCAGCCCAGTAACCCAGGCCATCGGGCCTGGGTTACCACTGCCTTTCCCATGATATTTTCTTACGTATCCCTCCCATGAAAAAAGACACCCTCGTAAGCGCCCTGTGCGGAACAGCGTTGTGCGTACTACTTACCGCCGCCTCTGCTTTGGCCCAAGGGCCTGGCTCGGGCGGCCCCACCCCTACTGCCGTGCCCATCGATGGGGGTGCATCCTTGCTGCTAGCCAGCGGTGTGGCCTACGGCCTCAAGAAGCTACGGGACAGCCGCCGGAAACGCTAAACTGCGTTGCTGCTACCGAAAAACGGCCTACCAGATGGTAGGCCGTTTTCAGTTTATAGGGATTATAAAAGTTAACGCAGTAAACACTGCAAAACCGAGCTTATACGCTTGCTTTTCCCTGGAAATCAGCTCCTTTAGTTCCGCACGGCAATCATCAAGCTCAGTTCCTTGTAGCGCATGTTGAAGCGCTTGGCGATGGTGGCGTTGGTGAGGGAGCCTTTGTAGACGTACACGCCCGAGCGGAAATGCTCGTTGGTAAACAGCACCTCATTGATGCCGCCGTGCTGGCTGATTTCCTGGAGAATTGG
>NZ_CAXTBM010000017.1:41154-96901 GCF_964242765.1 uncultured Hymenobacter sp. | reverse complement strand
CGCCGTTCTGGATGTCCATTTCCTTGACGAACTCCTGCGAGTAGCGCATAGCCTGTTTGATCTGGCCGAGCTGGGCGGCCATGTCCTGCGCTACTCGGTCGGTGGCGAGGTCGAAGAAATACTTCTTGTCGGGGTCGCCGCGCAGGATGTTCATGGCGGCCCGCATGCCGGAACTGGTGCGTTTTACCAGCGTGTATTCGTCTTTCAGCAAGCTGACCTTGAACTTGCTGTTGTCGATTTGGCGCAGGGCGGCCTTCAGAATCTGGCGCATCACGAGGCTCACGTTGGCCGTGGTGGTGAGCATGGGCGTGAGGCGGTAGTTATACTCCTGGAGCTGGGCGGCGCGGGAGGCGTAGCTTTCGGCGGCGTCTTTCTCGCCCTGGCGGGTAGCCGAGGCCGCCAGCGCCAGGTACTCCTGCATCTGATTCTGGTTGTCGGTGAGCTTGCGTTTCACCAACTCGTGTGCCCCTTCAATGTGGCCGACTTCGCCCTCCATGTTGCGGGCTTCCTTCTCGGTGTTGCGGATGTAATCTTCCATGATACCGATGGGGTCGGTATTAACGAAGATGCCCGCCGCCGTGCGGAAGATGCGCTGCCCGGCGTACCACAGCCCCGCCTTCACGCGCCGGTTGGTGACCAGCAGGAACAGGGCGAACAGCACTCCAAGCCCAATTCCGAGCTTCACGGTGTCGAACACGATGTCGACGAGGTAGGGCACGATGATGCCCCAGCTATACACGCCGGCCCCCACAAGGCCAGCCAGAAATATCCACCCCGCCACTTTTTCGGGCTGCTGCCACTTCGGCAAGCTGGTCGGTTGATCGGTAGGAAGTAGCGTGTTCATCGGGGAAAAGGTGTTTTGGTGATTGGAAAAGTGGTTGCGCCTTCCTCAAAGGCGATGCGGACCAGAATCCAAGACCAATGCCGATTCCCGATATTCGAGTTAACTTGTGAGTAACTAATTGATAATCATACAGAAGAAATAAAATAAGCCCTCGGATATAGTATCCAAGGGCTTTGGTAACCCTTCCAAAACGGAAGGGTGCTTTCCAGAACGGTGAAGTGCAGGGGAATAGAAGCTCTACTAGGGAAGTAGACTTCTAGCGTTCTAAGGCGTTAATTTTAAAGGCCAGTGTGAGCACGCGAGGTAGTTGATACGAACGTCTTGCATTCGGTCCTCCTCAAACAGCACAACCGGGTAGAGACGTCCTACCTGGCGTTTCGGCGTTGAACGACCGGTACTACCTTGAACCATCCGGTCGAAACAACGTCAGCAACGCCGGGACGCCAGGTATGGCGTCTCTACTCCGTTGCAATAATTGAATTAGCTACGCTTGCAGTGGATTTTTACCGTCCAATGTGCCCTCGCTGCGCAGCACTTGAAACCGGGCAAATAGCTCCTCACCGTACCAATTCTCCTGGCGCGTTAGCTTGATGACGTCGCGGTGAGTAGCGTCGCGGTAGGCGTACTGCTGCATCTTTTGGGTTGATTCCCACACGCTGAAGGTGGCTTGGCGGATGATGGGCAACTCGCCGAGGCCAATGGCGACGCGCACGCCGTCGGCGCGGGCCAGGGCCGCGCTGGTAGGGGCCACGTATTGCCAGAAGCGCCAGGTTTTCTGCCACCGGATAGAGGCGCGGGTTAGCACGGCCACGGGCGCATCGTCGGGCACGACGGTGCCGGGGGTAAGATAATCGAACGGCTTCACGCCGTCCCAAAGGCCGTGCGACTTCAGGGGCAGCAAGTCCAGCGTCCAGATTTCAGCGCTTCGCTCGCGGTACTCTTGCCAGAGCGGATGTTCGGCAAAGAAGGTGGCAGCAGTTTCCGCCGAGTCCCATACGGCTAGTAGGCCATAGCGGTGCAGGTTAGGCCACAGCCCAAAACCGTTGGCCGCTCCACTGCCCGCCAATTTGAAAAACTGCAAGCCGGCCACGCGCTGCAACTGAGGGGGTGAGGTACCCATCTGGGCTAGTCCCCACCGTTTCTGATTGGGACGGAGCGTGAATAAAGTGAGAGTGGTAAGCAAGTAAAGTAGCTTTAATCTGGCAGTAGCGGCGTGCATCGGATACCACTGGGTTTTCGACGCCTATCAGTGACAGCGCCGCCGTAATTCCTGCACCCCGGACGAGCCCCATAACAACAAAGAAGGGGCGGAATTGCTTCCACCCCTTCACAGATAGCTCAGAAAGACACTTAGGGTTAGGTTGTTGGTGGGTTGGGTTGGTCAGACAACGCATTCCTTTTACTCGCTTCTACAATTAGGTAACCTATCCTAGAGGCGGTAGCAGGGCGGCGTTTCGGGTTGATGATCGAAATTTATTAGGGCTTTACCTGGACATGCTCATCACCGCTAGGCTGATACCGCTCGCCAGTGGCTACTGCTTTCACGTAGCCGAAGGCCCGTACCAGCACATTGCTCGGCTGGTCCCAATACTCGCCCCGCACAATATCGATGCGCAACAAGGCAATGTTGGGATCTTCGGGGCCCTTCGGGAACCACGCCCGCAGTCCTTCCGACCAATACTTTTTGATAAGCTCGGAGTTGGTGGTGACGGTTGCCGTGCCGGAAACCGACACGTAGAGGTTATCGTCGGGCTTGGAATAATTAAGGCTTACGTGCTGGTCTTTTTTGACCTCGTAAATTTTGGCTGAATCTTTTTCGGTGTAAAACCACAGCGTGCCGTCGTTTTGCGGCTCTTGGGTGTACATGGGGCGGCTGTGGAGAGTGCCATCTTGCTCGGCAGTAGTCAGCATGGCAATCTTGATGTCCTTGATGCGCTTGATCAGCTCAGTTACATCGTGACTAACGGCAACTTGCTCGGCCATAATTTCAGGGTTTTGGTAGTGTAGGTTGGAGCTAAGGAATACGGCTCTACCGTACGAAGGTTCCCGCGCAGCGCTTCATATAACCCTGGCGGCGTACTTTAGGCGCTATATGAACTTCCTGGCCCACTTGCTGCTCTCCGGTTCGCCTGCCACTACCCCCAATTACAACGACATAGTAGTTGGCAATTTCGCCGCCGAAGCCGTGCGCGGCCGCACTGCGCTTGCCACGTATCCGCCGGCCGTGCAGCGCGGCATCCGTCTGCACCGCTTCATCGACTCGTTCACCGATGCGCACCCGCTCGTGCGCCGCACCACCGCCCGCCTGCGTACTGCCGGCCTCGGCAAATGGGCCGGCGTTGTCTCCGATGTCGGCTTCGACCACTTACTGGCCCGCGACTTCGCTCAGTATCACTACGATGCCACCGAACCGCTGCCTGCCTTCGCCGAGCGCCAATACGCGCTGCTTCACGCCCGCCGCGAGGAACTGCCGGAGCGCCTGCAACACCTGCTCCACTACATGCGCCGCGACGACTGGCTCAGCGGCTATGCCCATCCGGCCGGGCTGGAGCAGGCACTAGTAGGCTTAAGCCGCCGCGTGCCAGCCGGGGCCGTGCTGGCCACGGGCGCCGCCGCGTTTTTGGCTGAACTGCCCACCTATGAGGCTGATTTCAAGGAGTTCTGGCCGGAGCTACGGGCGGCGGTGGAAATCGTGCTGGAGTAGTTTTCTCTATTTTTGAGTGGTCTCGTTAAGAGAGGTACACAACGTGTATGCTTTAAAACAAGACCACTCCAAACTAGGAATAAAAAACGGGGCCAAGTGGTCCCGTTTTTTATTCCTAGTAAGTACACAAACCTTAGTGACCCTCGTGGCCGCCTTCGCCGTGCACGTGGCCGTGGTCTAGCTCTTCTTGGGTGGCTTCGCGCACCTCGGCTACTTTGCCGTCGAAGTGCATCACCATGCCAGCTAGGGGATGGTTGAAGTCCATTTTGACAGTGTCGGAGCCGATTTCCACCACTTTGCCTTGCATGTGGTGGCCTTGGTTGTCGGCCATGGGCAGGAAGTTGCCGACTTGCAGCATCTCCTGGTCTACCTGGCCGTCGATTTCAAATACATTCTTCGGGATATCGACTACGGCTTGGTCATCGTACTCGCCGTAGGCTTGCTCCGGGGTGAGCGAGAAGGTGAACGAGTCGCCGGCTTGCTTACCGTCGAGTTGGCGCTCAAACTCCTCGGGGAGGCCGCTCTGGCCGAACAGGAACACCATGGGCGCATCCGCTTCGGCCGATTCTACGAGCACTTTTTCCTGGTTGTCATCGGTCACGCTCAGGTCGTAGGTGATGGTGACGACTTTGTTTTCGCTGATTTGAGCCATACTGCAGGGGACGGGTGAGTCCTGGTGTGGGTTGGAAAATAGGGTTCGGGCGGCTAGTTACGGAAATGACCCGAAATTCTAGCCCTCTACGGATGATACTCGAACCTGAGCGAATGGGTTTTAAGCAAGCAAAATTTTGGCATCCGCTAACGACCTTATCGGTAGCTCGTTAAGCTTAGCAATGAAATCGTTCTACGCTGATAGCCTGCCTTTGCAGTAACCGCAACATGAAAACCAACTTCCTTCCCCTGCTTCTTAGCGGCGCTCTGCTAGCCGGCTGCCAGTCCAATACCAGCCCCGAAACGCCCACCACGCCCGAACTGCCCGCCATGCCCGGCGACTCCACCACAACTCCGGCGGCCCCCGACACCATTGCCAAAATTGGTAGCCCCAAGCTGCTGCACACCCTCGACGACGCCCACAACACCCCTGATGGGCTGGCCCTGGCCCCCAACGGCAACCTGATTCTGTCGGTGCCCAATCTAGCCGACAATTCCAAGCCGGCAGTGCTCATGGAAATGACCGATACCAGCCTCAAGCCCTACCTCAGCAACCTGCCCGTAGAGCCCACCACCAAAAAAGCCGCGCCCATGGATCTGGCGTTCGGCCCTGATGGCAACCTCTACTACGCCGAAAATCAGTATGAAAACAGCAAAGATTTCAAATCTAGGCTGATGCGGGTGCGGGTAACGAACGGCAAACCCGGCGCCGTAGAAACGGTGGTCGATAACTTTGCGCTGGCTAACGCGGTGGTTTGGAAAGGCAACAAAATCTACGTGACCGACAGCCAATGGGACCTGCCCGACAACGACAAAGGCAGCGCCGTGCTGGCCTTCACCCTGGCAGAGCTCAACAAAGGCACCGTGCACCTCAAGCCCAAAACCATGGACCCGCACGTCCTCACCACCTTCACCACCCAAGTCAATGAAACCGGCGTGGATAACGGCGCCGACGGCCTCGACTACGACAGCCAGGGCAACTTCTATACCGGCTCGTTCGGCGACGGTACGTTCTACAAGATGACGATGAAGCCTGATGGCACGCTCGCCAAAAAAGAAGCCCTGACGCTCACCGGCAAGAAAATCCCCTGCATCGATGGCCTTGTCATCGACCGCAAAACCAATAAAGTTTACGTCTGCAACTCCCGCGAAAACGCCATCAACGTCATCAACCTGAAAGACAACTCCGTCACAACCCTGGCCCAAAATGGCGACACCGACGGTACCAACGGCCTCCTCGACCAACCCGCCGAAGTGCTCCTGAAAGGCAACCGCCTCTACGTCTCCGACTTCGACAAACCCGAAAAGAACTTTATCAACAAGAAGTCTGATGCCCCGCACACCATGTCCGTAATAGAGGTAGCGCAGTAGTTATTCTTGATATAATTGAAGAACTAAAAGGGATTTGGAACTAGAAATGCGTAAAGAAAGGCCCGCTGAAGATTCAGCGGGCCTTTCTTTGTACACCACACATTAACTGTGTTAGAGCTTAAGGTTATTGCAGCTCCCAGGCCGTGCGGTACGCGCCAATACTTTCGGTATAATCCAGAAACGCCTTGTAGAACGGGTGCGAGCCGAGCGTGGAGGAATCGCCGACGATGAGAAGCTTCTTGCGGGCGCGGGTCATGCCGACGTTCATGCGGCGGATGTCGCTTAGGAAACCAATGTCGCCTTGGGCGTTGCTGCGGGTGAGGCTGATGGCAATGATGTCGCGCTCCTGGCCCTGAAACGAATCGACGGTGCCCACGCTCAGCATGCGGTGCTCCATGAGGCCGGCCAATTCGTTGTTTTGCTCAACGGCATCCTTGAGGTAGTTGATTTGGGCGCGGTAAGGGGCAATAACGCCGATGGTCAGCAAATCCTCGGTGTGGTCGGCCGCGTCATAAGGCTCTAGTAGCTGCGCCAGTCGCTTAAGCAGCAGGTCGGCTTCCTCGGGGTTGGCAATGGAGCGGCTTTCGGCAATGCCGAGCTCCTGGAAGCCAAAACCGGCCGTATCCAAAAACTCTACGGCTTGGTCGGGCGCGAAACGGATGTCGTAGTCGGGCAAGTCGGCGTGGGCCACGGTGGGAGCGGCGCGCAGCTGGCCGTCGTAGAACTGCTCGGAGCTGAACTCCATGATTTGCTCGTGCATGCGGTACTGTACTTCGAGCATGCGGGCAGTTTCGGGCTGGCGCAGTATGCACTTCTCGAACAGCGTTTCGCGCAGGCCATCACGGGCGGCTTTCTCGCTTTTGACGGTGGGCGGCAGCTGCTGGTGGTCGCCGGCCAGTACCACGCGGTTGCCTTTGGTTATTGGAATCCAGCAGCCCGGCTCCAGCGCTTGAGCGGCTTCGTCGATGAAGATGGTTTCGTAGGTAAGATGGCGAATGGCGCGGTTGGAGGCGCCCACTAGCGTGCAGGTAATGACTTGCACCTTGTCCAGCAAGTCCTCGGTGATATAGCGCTCCAGGTTGTCGGAATCCTGCAGCATCAGGTGAGCCTGTTCTTTCAGTATGCGGCGCTGCTCCCGTTCTTCCCACCCAAAATGACGCTTGAACTTGCCGGCCATTTCGCGGTACTGCTCGGCGGTCTGGCGCATGCTTTTCAGCTCGCCGTAGCTTTTGTGCTCCATGATCTGCGCCTCCAGCGTGTGGTGCAGCAGCAAGTCCGACACCCTGGACGGGTTGCCCATCCGAATCACGTTCACGCCGCGCTCGGCCAGCTTTTCGGTCAGCAAATCCACGGCCGTATTGCTCGGGGCGCACACCAACACCCGCCGCTCGCGCCGAATGGTTTCCAGGATGGCCTGCACCAGCGTGGTGGTTTTGCCGGTGCCGGGCGGGCCGTGGATGATGGCCACATCCTTGGCCGCCAGCACGTGCCGCACCGCCGCCAATTGCGACTCGTTGAGGGGACTTGGGTAGTAGAGCGTGGCTTCGTTTTGGGGGCGGAACTGCGCAGGTTTGGCGCCGAGCAGCACGTCGCGCAGTTCGGCTAGGCGGCCGTCGAAGGCGCCCATCACCTTGCCCAAAGCGTACTCCATCTCGCGGTAGCTGACCTCGTCGAAAGTCAAATCCACGCCGAGTTTACCTTCTTCCACCCAATCGGGGAGGTCTTCTTTGGTGGTGGCGAGCAGGATTTTATTGCGCTTGACGGCCGTAATCACGCCGTTGAGCGTAGGCCGGTCGGAGCCGGAACGGCCGGGGATATTACCAAACAAGGCCGCGTTTTTGCCTACCTGAAACAGGTGCAGGCCGTTTTGCGAAGCCGGGCGTTCCAACTCAATCACGAGCTTGCCGCCGAAGCCGATGTCTTCCTTGATGATTTTGACGGGATACCAGGTCAGGCCGCGCTGCTGGCGCTCAGCAATGCTGGCCTTGGCGTTCTTGATTTTGAATTGCTCGAGGTCCTCTTGCTGTTCCAGCTTCATGAGGGCCTGCACCTTACGCAGTTCTTTCTCTAGGGCGTACGGGTCGGTATACGTAGGTTGTTCAGTCAACAGAGTGGTCGTAGATATTCGTTGATAACAACGAAAACGGCAAATTGGTGGCTGAAGGTCAGAGAGATTTTTGGAATAAGCCGTTAGTTGTAACTCACTAGCTCTGTATGATACCGCTGTACTCTCCCATCAGCACATCACAATGAAGCTTCATGCCCCCGCCAGCAACACTTCCGTCGAAAGACCTAAGTGTTCGTGTAAGGCTTTCCATCGTTTTGGCGGTGAGCTCACGCTTGCGACTCAGAACTTCACTTACCCGGAAGCCACTGCGCTAAGTCACGCTGGCGCAGGCCCTGCTCCTGCATTTTGTATTTAATGTATTCGAGCTGACAAGTCTTACGGAGGAGCCAGCAGAACAGTGTAGAGACGCCACACTTGGCGTCTCGTCGTTGCTGACGTTGTTGGTGCAGTCACAGTCGTTCAACGACGAGACGCCAAGTGTGGCGTCTCTACACTGTTCTGTCAGGCAACTGAAAAAGCTTTTTTAGAAGTTGAGCTGCCTCACGGCCGTGGCTGTGGCGTGTAGGTCGGGCCGACGGCGCGGGGGCCCTGCGGCGTCCAGGAAAGCCGGTCGATGCAGAGTTGCCGCTCTTTCATGCCCTTGTTCCAGGCGTGGTAAACCAGGAACTCGGTTTTGCCGTCGGGGCCCATGATGTGGGAGTGGTGGCCGGGGCCGCGCACTTTGCCGGGTACCTGGTGCAGCACCCGGGCCCCGTTTTCGGCCCCGGCGTCGGAGTAGGGCCCCAGGATGGAATCGGCCACGCAATAATCAACGCCGTACCGGTCGGTGAGGAAGTTAGCGCCGCTGTAGAAGCAGTAGTATTTGCCTTCGTGGCGGCGCAGGAAAGGGCCCTCCAGCGTGTGCCACTCGGCGAAAGTGCGGTTGTCATAGAGCGGCATCACCCGGTTTTTTTCGAACACCGTCCAGGGGTGGCGGGCCCGCATGACGGTGCGGCTCTCGCCGGCCAGGCGCGTCATGCCCACTAGCTTATCCACGGCCAAACCGGTGCCGGGGAGGTAGCCGTTGTCGGTGTCGGTGAAGTCGCGGGCGTAGAACAGGTACCACTGGCCGTCGGCGTCGCGGTAGGGGTGGGCGTCGATGGTGAACTTGCTTTCGGGCACCTCAAGCAACGCGGCCATCTGATAAGGACCCGCGGGGTTTTTGCTAGTGGCCACGTGCAGGCGGTGGCCCACGGTGGCCGCTATGGCGCCGCCGCCCATCGAGTAGTACATGTAGAACGTGCCCTCGTGAAATACCACTTCCGGCGCCCAAAAATCGGCCCCTTCCGCTCCGGCAGGCGGTACTAGTGCCCCGCCCGCCGGCTTCCAGTCCACTAAGTTCGGCGAGGTAAGCACCGTGAAAATCCGGTTGTCGGGGCGGGTACGGGCGTTTCCGGTGGTACCGAAAGCATAGTATACGCCCTCATGTTGCAGCACGAAAGGGTCGGGGAAGGAATGCGGGTACACCGGATTGGTGTACGTGCCTTTCTGGGCGGACTGAAGGGGAGAGGCTTCCAAGAACAAGGGTAGGGAAGCGAAGCCTAAAGCAGTGGTTCGCAGAAAAGAACGGCGGGAAGTTGGTGAATGAGGAGGCATAGCAGCTACAGGAAGTGATACTGCAAGCAAAGGTGAAAACTAATAGGATAAGACCAATAGCATTTAGAAGAGCACACGTAAACATGGAGAAATAATACTTGTTCAGGTGCAAAGCTTTATACTTGAAGAAATACTTATTAATAGTAAATATCCAATGCTTACCTTCTGATTGAGCTACAAAAAAGCTATAGGACAGTAAGTTCGATGCTCGAGTACGAGGCCTATTAGCAAGAATGAAATTATCATGGAGTTAATGCTTAGTAGCTAATTCAAGCGACTTGAGCACAATTGATAATTAGAATACCACTACATTTGGCTTGTATTTACTTGTTGATTACGTGTTAGCTCCGCAGTAGGGTTGCTAGTTGATGTGGGCGGTACGCTAAAAATTTTAATTGTCTTTTCCCAGCCTTTTCCTAGTTGAATCTGTTAAGGGCTCGCCAGTCGCAAACGTTTGTGGCTAAATGTTGATTTCTTTCCTAAACCCAATCCCTAAATTCCCATGAAATACCCTATACCTAAACCAAACCGCTACGCTTTGCCAGCCTTGCTGAGCTGCCTGCCTTTGGTAGCCGGCACCCCCTTGGCTCTGGGCGCTGAGCTGCCCGTTAGTACCTCTGAAACTACCCTGAGTGCCGACATAACGGTGACGGGCCGAGTAACCGATGAAAGAGGGGACGCCTTGCCCGGCGTGAACGTGCTAGTGAAAGGAACCTCTAACGGTGCCCAAACCGATGTAGAGGGCCGCTACACCCTCGCCGGCGTGCCCGACAACGCGACGTTGGTGTTTTCTTACGTGGGCTACACGGCCAAGGAAGTGGCAGTTGGGGGGCGTACCACCGTTGATACGCCGTTAACACCCGATACCAAGGCCCTCAACGAAGTGGTTGTGGTGGGCTACCTGACGCAGGAGCGTCAAAACGTAACAGGCTCGGTATCGTCGGTGACGGCGCAGGAGGTGCGCCGCGCCCCCGTGGCGAGCGTGGGCGAGGCCATTCAGGGCCGCTTGCCGGGCGTGACGGTAACCAACTCCGGCCAGCCGGGACAGGCGCCGAACATCAACATCCGGGGCCTGGGCACGGTAGCCAGTGGCAGTGGCCCGCTCTACGTTATTGATGGCCTGTGGGTGCAGAACCAAAGCGGGCATCGCGACTTCAACCCCGCCGATGTGGAATCGGTGCAGGTGCTCAAGGATGCGGCGTCGCTGGCGCCGTACGGGGCCTCAGGCGCCAACGGCGTTATTATCATCACCACCAAGAAAGGCAAGGCCGGCATCCCGAGCATCAGCTTCAGCGCCAACGGCGGGGTGCAAAACCTGGTGAAGCGCCTCGACCTAACCAATGCCCAGCAGTGGGCCGCCATCAACAACCAGGCCTACGACAACTCGGGGCAGCCGCGCCAGGCTTTCGCGGCCAACATTCCGGCCGGCGTCGATACCGATTGGCAGGAAGAGTTTTTCAAGCAGGGCTCCATTCAGGACTACAACCTGGGCTTTTCGGGCGGGGGCCCCAACTCCACCTTCAACTTGTCGGGCGGCTACTTCAAGCAGAACGGCACGGTGCAGGGGCCGAAGTTCGAGCGCTACACGTTTCGGGTGAACACCGGCTTCAACCGCGGCCGGTTCCGCATCGGCGAAAACGCCCTGCTCTCCCGCGCCAACCAGACGCGGCTAAACGTAATACCGTTTTACGGGTCGCCGTTTTTCAACGTGGTGCAGATGCTGCCCGTCAATACGGTCCTCGACCCAACCGTACCGGGCGGCTTTGGCATCGGCAACGGCAACGCCAACACGTTTGGCTTGAACCCGATTGCCGCGCAAAATTTGCTCAACGATACTGGCACCTCCAACCGGCTGCAAGGCAACGTGTACGGAGAAGTGGATATTTTCAGCTTTCTGCGCTACCGCCTCAACCTGGCCACCGAGTACCACGGCTTCCACGACCAGCAGCGGCGGAAATACGGCGTTTGGCGGCAAAACGACATCACCCAGCTCTCCAACTTCGGCGATAGCCAAGGCAATGAGCTGTTCGGTATGGCCGAAAACACGCTCACCTTCGATAAGAATATTGGCCAGCACAACCTGACCGCCGTGGCGGGCTACAGCCGGCAGCGTTTCCAGCAGGAATTTACGCGCGGCGTCAATTTCGGCTACGGCAACGGGCCCACCTATTTCTGGGCCTTGGATGCGGGCAGCCAAACGCCGCAGGCCATCGGCTCGTCCTACGTGTGGTCGAAAGAGTCGTTTTTCGGGCAGCTTACCTACGACTACGACCAGCGCTACCTCGTAACGGCCGCTTTCCGCCGCGACGGCTCGTCGCGCTTCGAGCCTAGCAACCGCTGGGGCAACTTCGGGGCGGCCTCGCTGGGCTGGCGGGTATCGAAAGAAGCGTTTTTCGCGGATGTAACGGCGGTTTCCAACCTCAAGCTTCGGGCCTCGTACGGCCGGCTCGGCAACGACCAAATCAACACCGCCTACGGGGGCTCGTATCCGTCGCAGGGTTTTCTGAACACCAACGCCAACTACGGCTTTGGGGGCGTGGTGCAGAACGGCGGCATTCAAACCAACTACGCCAGCACGGGCATTCAGTGGGAAGACCGCCGCACCACCAACGTGGGCCTAGATGCGGGCTTCCTGGAAGATCGGCTGACTTTGTCGGCCGACTACTACGTGTCGCAGACCTTCAACGCGCTGATCAACCCCAACTTGCCCCAAACCCTCGGCAATGCCGGCGACAACCCGTTCCGCAACCTGGGCAAGCTCGAAAACAAAGGGTTTGAATTGCAGCTCGGCTACTCGGAAACCAAAGACAAGTTCCGGTACGGCGCCACAGCCAACCTAACCACTATCAAGAACACGGTGCTGGATTTGGGCACCACCGGCGCCGAAGGCGCAGGCGCTTCCAACTTCTTCAACGGGGGCTTCGGCAACGCTACCCGCACCGAGGTCGGCTACGAGATTGGCTCGTTCTACCTCTATCAGTTCGATGGCATCTACCAAACCGGCGAAACCAACATCCCGGCTGATTTGCAAGCCGGCGACGTGCGTTACCGAGACACCAACAACGACGGCCAGATCAGCGACCTGGACCGGGTGCATGTGGGCCGGGTATTCCCCAAACTTCAGTACGGCTTGAATTTGAGCGCCGGCTACGGCGGCTTCGACCTGACCGCCTTTTTCCAGGGCGTGCAAGGCAACGACGTGCTGAACCTAACCAAGTACCTGCTCGACCGCACCAGCGACAACAGCAACTACCGGGCAGATTTCAGCCCCTGGACGCCGACCAACCCTTCCACCACTACGCCCCGCGCCATTAAATCGGGCGGTTCGGTGAGCAGCTTTGCGGCGGGCTACAACGCGCGGGTGAACTCGACGCGCTGGCTGGAAAACGGCTCGTATCTGCGCCTGAAAAACGTGCAGATCGGCTATACGTTCCCCAAAACCCTGCTGGAGCGCTCGAAGTACATCGGCTCGCTGCGGGTGTTTGCCACCGGCCAAAACGTGTTTACGGTGACCGACTACACCGGCTACGACCCCGAAACGGTGGGCAGCGGCACATTCGGCACGCTCAACAACAACCTGGCGCGGGGCATCGACGAGGGTTCGTACCCCAACCTGCGCTCGTTCACGCTGGGCATTCAGGCGGGCTTCTAGGGCCGCTTTTCCTCTCATCTTGATTAACTCCTGATATGAAATCCTCATTAATAACGCGGCTGGGTTTGGCGGGAACCTTGTTGCTGAGTGCCACGGCCTGCGAGAAAAACCTGCTCGACCAAGTAAACCCGAACCTGCCCCTGGTTGAACTCTCGTGGCAAACCAGCGACGACGCCATAAAAGGCTCCAACGCCTGCTACGCGGGCTTGCAAGGGCTGGGTATGTACCGGCGCTGGCTGAACTTCGCCTTCGATTTGCGCGACGACACCGGCTTCAGCCAAAGCCCCTGGGGCGAGCTGGCCGACTTCACCAAGTTTGTGCAGTCCAACTACGATTTCGAGGTGTCGAGCAACATCTGGCGCGACCATTACCGCACTATTTTCCGCTGCAACCAGGTCATTGACCGGGTGCCTACCATTCAGGGCATGGACGCCACGCTGCAAAAGCGCATTGTGGCCGAGGCAAAGTTTCTGCGGGCCTTGTCGTACTTCAATCTGGTGTCGCTCTACGGCAAAGTGCCGCTGGCGCTGCAATACTCCACCGAGCTAAACCAGACCTTCCAGCAGGGCACCGAAGCGCAGATCTGGGACCAGGTCATCAGTGACTTGCAAGCCGCCCAAACCGATTTGCCCGCTACCTATCCGGCCAGCGAAGCCGGCCGGGCCACCAAAGGTGCCGCTACCACGCTGCTCGGCAAGGCCTACATGCAAAACCGGCGCTGGGTTGACGCGCAGGCGCAGTTCGCGCAGGTAACCAACCCAACGAGCGGCTACGACCTGGTTGCGTACACCGATAATTTCCGCCACACAACCGAAAACAACCGGGAGTCTATCTTCGAGGTGCAGTTCTCGGACGAGAAGAAAGGCGGCAACGACGCCGGCAACGGCCCCGATGCGACGTCGTCGCAGGGGGGGCAACGGTCCCAGTTCTGGGGCATTCCCGGTACTCCCAAAACAGCCACCAGACCGGAATATCCGGGGGCCGGTTTTGGCGATGGTGAGGTGCGGCCGTGGGTGGTCCGCGAGTTTTTGCAGGAGCCCACGGCTGCCGGGCAGCGCGACCCGCGCCTGGCGGCTACCGTGTTCTACAACCGCCGCGACCAGACCCTATTCCCTGCCACGCTGCCTGTTGATGCCGATACCTTGGTCTATGGCACCGGTTTCCTGACCCGCTACGGCCAGGATGCCCGCAACCGGACCCGCGTGTACTGGCGCAAGTATGCCACCGATTACTACCGCACGTTCGAGGACTTCGATTCGCCCATCAACCAGCGCGTGCTGCGCTTTGCCGATGTGTTGCTCCTGCAAGCCGAAGCGCTCAACGAGCAGGGCCAGACGGCCGCGGCCGTTCCGCTCATCAACCGGGTACGCCAGCGCGCGGGTTTAACGCCGCTGGTAGCGGCCAACTTCACGCAGGCAAGTTTGCGCGCCCAGATTATGCACGAGCGGGTAACCGAACTGACGGGGGAGGGCGTGCGGTGGTTTGACTTGCAACGCTGGAATTTGCTGGGCAGCCAAACGACCATCGACCAATTGAAGGCGCGTGACTCGGACTTCAACAATTTCCGGGCGGACCGTTCGCGCCTGCTGCCGCTGTTGCAGTCGGAAGTGGACTTGAACAAGCTCGCCCAAAACGACAACTGGTAAGTTAGTTGCCACTTACCTTCCGTAACAGCCGCCCCGGCCCTGGTCGGGGCGGCTGTTTTTTTCGGGTGTATCCTGTTCAGTTCGCTGTTCAACTTATTTTGTCGTAGTTATCTGTTCGCTTCTCCTGCTTGCCATGCTTCCCATCCCGCTTTGCAAATCCCTGTTCGTCGCGCTGCTGCTAGCCCTTTCGTCTTGCGTGAAAGACAAGGCCTCGCCTTCCGTTCCGCCGACCGGGCCCGTAACGGAAACCACCACCTACCGTAACCCGGTGCTGGCTTCCGGCCCCGACCCGTGGGTGTTTGAGAAAGATGGTTTCTACTATTACATGCACACCACGGGCGGAAATCTAACCTTGTGGAAGACGGCCAAAATGTCGGAATTAGGTTCGGCGCCGCGCAAAGTCATCTGGACACCGCAGGCCACGGGAGCGGCCTCACGGGATATTTGGGCCCCGGAAATTCACTTTCTCGACGGCAAATGGTACGTGTATTTCACGGCCGGACCCGGCAATTGCTGTGGCGGCCAACGCATGTGGGTGCTGGAAAATGCCGCTGCTGATCCTACCACCGGCACCTGGGTCGAAAAAGGCCAGCTGGCCGTACCGGGCCAGGATTTGTGGGCCATTGATGGCACCATTCTCGAACAGAATGGCAAGCGGTATTTGGTATGGTCGGGGCAGGAGGCGGGTTCGGTGGAGCAGCGCCTCTACATCTGCCAGATGAGCAACCCCTGGACCCTAACCGGGCCGCGCGCGCAACTCAGCCGCCCCGAATTCAGCTGGGAAACCGTTGGTGAGCCGAAGGTGAACGAAGGGCCGGAAATCCTGAAACACAACGACAAAACGTTTCTGGTGTACTCGGCCAGCCACTGCAACACCGATTCCTACGCGCTGGGTTTGCTCACCGCTTTCAGCACCGCCGACCCCATGAACCCCGCCGCCTGGAGCAAGTCGAGCACGCCGGTATTCACCCAAGACCCCGCCGACCGAGCGTACGGGCCGGGGCACAACACCTTCTTCAAGTCCAAGAACGGGCAGGAAGATTGGATACTCTACCACGCCAACGCCGAGCCTAACAAAGGCTGCGGCGACGCCCGTAGTCCGCGCATGCAGAAATTCACCTGGAACGCCGACGGCACGCCTGATTTTGGTACGCCTGCTCCAATTGGTGTTTCTTTGCCCGAACCAGCCGGTGAGTAAGTGTTAAGAGCCTATATCGGAATGACAACCCACTAGTTGGATAGCTTCTAAATACTCTTAATCATACTGCTGTTCGCCTCATAAATTCCCCTCGTAATTGTAGCTCCTTCATGGTAACAACCAGCAAGATCAATCTGACGCTCGGTTTTGCCTTGTGTCTGCTCGGCGCCTGCCAGCAAACCAAGACCACCGTCGTCACTACTCCCACGTCCACCCCCGCCGAGACCATAGCGGAAGTGGAAGAGCCCGCTATTTCCATCGTCAACCCGGTGCTGGCCGGCGACTTTCCCGACCCGTCCATCACCAAAGTAGGCGACACCTACTGGGCCACGGCTACGTCTTCGAACTGGGGACCTATGTTTCCGCTGCTGAAATCAACCAACCTAACCGATTGGGAATTAGCCGGGCATGTGTTTCCTAAGGAACTACCCGCCTGGGCCGATTACTACTTCTGGGCCCCGGAAATCAGCCAGGAAGGCAACAAAACCTACATCTACTACACGGCCCACAAGAAAGGCGGCAACTTAGCTGTGGCCGTAGCTGTGGCCGATAACCCGGCCGGCCCCTACCGCGACCTGGGCCCGCTGGTGGGGCAGGAGGTGGGCTCGATTGACGGCTTCCCGATGCGCGACGAGAAAGGCGAGCTGTACCTGATCTGGAAGGAAGACGGCAACAGCCGCAACCTGCCCACGCCCATCTGGGCCCAGCGCCTCAACGACGAGCATACGGCCCTGCTCGGCGAGAAAAAAGAGTTGTTCCGCAACACAGCCCCCTGGGAAGGCAACCTCGTGGAGGGTGTGTCCATGATCAAGCGCAACGAGTATTTCTACGCCTTTTATGCCGCCAACGGCTGTTGCGGGCACACTTGCACCTATGGCACCGGTATTGCGCGGGCCAAGAGCCTGCTCGGGCCCTGGGAGAAGTATGAGAAGAACCCCATCCTCACCAAAAACGACAAGTGGGCCTGCCCCGGCCACGGCACCGTGTTCAACCGCGGCAACCGCTGGTACATGCTGCACCACGCCTACGACACCCGCAGCTTCGAGTTTGTGGGCCGCCAAGGCGTACTCAGCGAGTTCACCTGGACCGCCGACGGTTGGCCCGAGTTCCGCGGTGGTTCCGTACCTGCCAATCCCGCCCCCCTAGCCGCCCGCGACCTAAGCGACGAGTTTGATGGTCCCACGCTGTTGCCGTCGTGGCAGTGGCCAGTAGAGGAGCGCCCCACCGTGGCCGTGCGCGGCGGCCAGCTGCAACTCACGGCCCGCCCGCAGCACAGTGGCGCGGTCCTGGGCCAGCACACCACCACTGCCGACTACACCGCTACCACTACGTTGCTGAACCCGGCCACGCTGCCCGCGGGCACGGTAGCGGGCATTGCCGCCCACGGCGACCCGGAAAACACGTTGGCTTTGACAGCCGGTGGCGGCAAGTTGCAGCTCTGGCAATTGGAAAAAGGCAAGCAGAAAACGATAAGTGAAACCAAGCTGCCAACCGCTGCCGCCCTGACTTTTCGCTTGAAAGCGGAAAACGGCAACCAGTTCCGTTTCGATTACAGCGCCGACAACGGCAAAACCTGGCAGGCCCTGCCCGCCGCCGGCGCCGCGGCCATCAACGGCGCGTACCTGCCGCCCTGGGACCGGGGCGTCCGCGTGGGCGTATTGGCCCGCGGGCCCGTTGCGGCCACCGCTACCTTCGAGCGGTTTGCGCTGGATAGCCAGTAGAAGCTTCGCTGAAGCTGTTTGGGAAGTCGCCTCTGCATGACGTTCTCATGGTTCGTTCTGGTAGAGCATAGCTCCTTCTAATTCTAGTAGAACCATTCCCTGGTGAAACCAAAAAGCGTCTGGGCATATTTGCCTAGACGCTTTTTTATGGGCAACACAACCTACCGTGCCTCGACTGATACTTCTGCTGTTGACATTCCCTCAGTAGTAGCTCGCAGTGTGATTTTTCCGGTTTTCTCGCCAGACTTCACCACCACCAGCGCGCGGCCCTGCCAGGCGTTGCGCTGGGGACGCTGGTAGCTTTCGGTGCTGATGGGGTTGGCGTTGCCGACCCCGACGATGGTGCCCGGGCCACTTAGCTCGAACTTCAGGGCGTTTTCTGCTTTTGGGTGGCGGACGCCTTTGCTATCGACTAGCTCTACGGTGATGTAGCTAAGGTCTTGGCTGTTGGCTTTGATGGCTGGGCGGTCGGCGGTGAGGGCGAGGCGGGCGGGTTGGGTTGCGGTGCGTAGTGCGGCGGTGCCAACCTGCTTTTTGCCGTTGCGGCCAATGGCTTTCAGTTCGCCGGGCTGGTAGGGCACGGTCCAGGTGGCAGTGTACTGGGTGGCGCGGGTGGTGGGCTTGATGCCGAGGCTTTTGCCGTTTAGTTGCAGCTCGACTTGCTCGCAGGAAGAATACACTTCCACGGTCAGGGGCTTGTTTTCCTGGCCGGGCCAGGTCCAGTCGGCCAGTAGGTCGCGCCATTCCCATTTGCTCCACTCTTCTTTGGTAGAGTTTAAGGGGAAAGAGGGCGTGGGCGGCTTCACGAAGAGAGAAACCTGATTCTGTTTCCAGAGGGCGTCGCGGTAGTAGGATTGGGGCCGTTTCCAGCCGCAGATGTCGATGTCGCCGCAGAAGGCCAGGTTCCAGGGGTAGAAGTTCTGGTACTGCCAGTAGCCAAGCCAGCCAATGCTGGCTTCGCCGATGTAGTCGAAGGCGGTCCACACAAAGTCGCCGATTACGTAGGAATGGTCCAGCGTTTTCATCCAGCTGTCAAAGGCTTCGAGCGGGTACGTTTCCGAGCCGTACATCACCCGGTTAGGCAGGCGGGCGTGGTCTTGGGCGTAAATATCCTTTTGGTGATGGTCGCCGCCGGCGGCGTAGTTGTAGCCGGCCACGTCGAGTTCGGCGAAGTACGGGTCTTTGTCGGGAGCAAGGCCGTTGACGGCGGCCGTAATGGGCCGGCTCGTATCGAGGGTGCGGATGAAGTCGGCTAGTTGGCGGGCGGTTGTGGCGCCTTCGGGTTTGCCGCGCTCGGGTATCTCGTTGCCGAGGCTCCAGAGGATGATGCTCGGGTGGTTACGGTCGCGCAGCACCATGCTGGCCACGTCTTTTTGCCACCACTGATTGAAGTAGAGACTGTAGTCGTAGGGATTCTTGGCTTCCCGCCACTGGTCGAACGCCTCGTCGATAACCAGCATGCCGAGTTGGTCGCAGGCGGCGAGCAGGGCCGGGGAGGGCGGGTTGTGCGAGCAGCGGATGGCGTTGTAGCCGCTGGCTTTCAGTAGCTCGATTTTGCGCTCCTCGGCCCGATCGTAGGCTTTGGCGCCCAAGGGACCGTTGTCGTGGTGGAAGCAGCCGCCTTTCAGCTTCAGTGTCTGGCCGTTCAAGCGGAACCCGTTCTGCGTGTCAAACGAAATCGTGCGAATGCCAAACGGCGTTTCCTGCTGGTCGAGCAGCTGCTGGCCTTGGTATACTTCCGTAATGGCAGTGTACAGCGCCGGCTTATCCACTGACCACCGTTCCGGCGACTTCACGGCCAAGGTTTGCTTAACCGAGGCCGCGGCCCCTGCTGCTACGGTTTGCTTGGATTCGGTGCGGGCCACTTCTTTTCCTTGGGGGCTGCGGAGGCGGGTAACCAGCGTGAGTTGAGCGGGCTGCGCGCTTTGGTTGAGCACTTGCGTTTCCGCCTTCACTTGCGCCGAAGTGGCGGTGATTTCCGGCGTGGTCAGGTAGGTGCTCCACTGCTCGAGGTGCACCGGCGCCTGCACCGTGAGCCACACGTGCCGGTAGATGCCCGAACCCGAGTACCAGCGGCTGTTCGCGCCTTCGTTCTTCACTTCCACGGCCAGCACGTTGCTTTCTCCGAACTTCACTTTGTCGGTCACGTCGTACCAGAAGCTGGTGTAGCCGTACGGGTGTCGCCCCAGGGATAATCCGTTCAGCCACACCTCGGCGTTCATGTAGATGCCGTCGAACTGCAACTGCACGCGCTGGCCTTTTTGGGTGGCGGGCACCGCGAAGGTTTTGCGGTACCAGCCGGTGCCGCCCGTCGTGAAGCCGCCGCTGGTTTGGCTAATAGCATCCGGGTTGAAAGGCGAGGCAGTGCCCGGTAGGTCCGCTATGCTCCAGTCGTGGGGCAGGTCTACGGGTTGCCACTTGGCATCGTCGAACCCGGCCTTTTCCGCGCCCTGCGCTCCGCCGCGGTGGAAGCGCCAGCCGGCATCGAAGAGGGTGGTTTTGGCGGGGATGTTCTGCGCTTGCACAGCGGAAGTTAAGAGCAGCAAGACGAAGGCGAGCGTATGTTTCATAGAGCAGCAAAGGCAGGGGCTTGAAGGCGAATGTACAGCCTCCGGCCCTAGCGCGGTACTTGTATACCCTTGCTTAGCGTTGGTGCCGTTGGGTTCGTTGCCTGCTGTAGCGCGAAGCCTGTGCTTCGCGTATCGTCGAACGATGGGGTAGCGCTGCTACAACCTATGCCATTCAACAAGCGAGCAATCCAAAGTTGGCGTTACTGTCATTTGATTACAGCAACGATACGCGAAGCGCAGGCTTCGCGCTATACCAGCCTCAGCTCCCGGCCTTGAATGGCGGCGGCCATCAGCTCCGGAAACTGCGTGGGCGTGCAGGCGAAGCTGGGAATATCGAAGGCGGCCAGCTTTTCGGCGACGCGCCGGTCGAAGCTGGGGGCGCCTTCGTCGGAGAGGGCCAGCAGGGCCACTACCGTGACGCCCGCGGCTTTAAGAGCGGCTGCGCGTTTGATCATCTCGGCCTCGTTGCCGCCTTCGTACAAGTCACTGACGAGGACCAGAATGGTATCGGTGGGGCGGGTAATGAGTTGCTGGCAGTAGGTGAGGGCCCGGTTGATGTCGGTGCCGCCGCCGAGCTGCACCCCGAACAGCAGATCCACCGGGTCCTGTAGGTTTTCGCTGAGGTTGACCACGGCGGTATCAAACACCACCATGTGCGTTTTCACGGCTTTAATGGAAGCCAGCACCGCCCCAAAAACGCCCGCATACACCACCGACGAGGCCATCGAGCCGCTTTGGTCCACGCACAGCACGATTTCCTTCAGGGCTTGCCCGCGCCGCCCGAAACCTACCAGCCGCTCGGGAATGATGGTGCGCTGAGCCGGCTGGTAGTGCTTGAGATTCACCCGAATGGTGGCGCCCCAATCTATTTCGCGGTAGCGGGGGCGCGGGTTGCGCACGGCCCGGCTGAGGGCGCCCTGCACGGCCTGCCGGAGCGGGTTCGAGAATTTCTGTTCTAGCTCGTGCACCACTTTGCGCACCACTTCGCGGGCGGTGTGCTTCACTTTCTGCGGCATCACCCGGCTCAACGATAGTAGCGTGCCCACCAATTGCACGTCGGCCTGCACGGTGCGCAAGATTTCGGGCTCCATCAACAGTTGCTGCAAGCCGAGGCGGTCCATGGCGTCGCGCTGCATGACGGCCACCACGTCGGCGGGGAAGTAAGTGCGAATGTCGCCGAGCCAGCGGCTCACGCGCGGGGCCGAATTGCCGAGGCCGGCTTTACGCTCTTTGCTTTCCTGCTCGTCGTAGAGGGCGGTTAGCACGTCGTCCATGCCCTGGTAGTCGGGCGGGAACGGCGTTTGGTTGTCGGCGTCGGCAGCGGAACCGAGCACCAGTTTCCAACGGGCAGCGGATGAATCGGGCATAGCGGGTAGTAGCGGCGCAAGCAGCGGAATAATTCTACTCGAAAAAGTCGCCGGGGTCGGTTTGGCTGAGGTATTTGTTGAGGCTACCGAGGTCGGCAAAAATAGGGTGGACCAGGCGCAAGAACTGCTCAGCGGCGGCCCGGCTGTCGGTGTAGGCGCGGAAGATTTCGCCTTCGCCGGCTAGCTCTACATGGTCGAGCAGGTCGGGGGCGTGCTCTTCCAGGATGGTTTCAATATGCTCCGCCCACGAGGCGCCGCTGCCGCTGAAGCCGTGCTTCTCAAACACGTTGTAGTAGTCGTCCATCTCCGAGAGGTCCACTGCAATCCGGTACTTGCGCTCGGGGGTTGCGTGTTCCTGTAAATCGTAGACGACGAAAGGGAAATAGGTATTTGCCATTGACTGAAAGGTACTAGGAGTTGCTAGCTTACGCCTGATCCACCTTGAAAAATGCTTGTCATCCTGAGCAAAGCGAAGGACCTTCTCCTGTGTGGACGGCTGACGCACCAACGTCTTGTTCTAACATGATAAGGTCCTTCGCAAGCTCAGGATGACAGGCGGATTTGGTGTATATGAATTTAAACGCCAAACGCACCACTTCATCACTTCACCTCCCATACGGGCTGTTGGCGCGGTATTGGCGCTCGAATTCTTCGCGGGAGCAGATGGTCTTTACGTCCACCATCCGGTCGAGGGAGAGGATGCCGTCGAGGTGGTCGATTTCGTGTTGGAGCAGTTCGGCCAGGTCGTCTTCGCGGCCGGCGTGGGTTTCGTGCCACTCGCCCGTTAGGTCTTGGTAGCGCACCGTAATCCACTCGTAGCGCTCCACTTGCATGAAAATGGACAGGAAAGACAGGCAAGCGTCCCATACTACCATCTTTGCCGGACTGTGGGCCACAATGCTCGGATTGATGAACGGCCACACCGGCCGGCCCGGCAGCCGCAGCAGCACCACACGCCGCAAATCGCCAATTTGAGGGGCCGCAATGGCGCGGCCATAGCCGGTGGTTTCGCGCCAGTGCGCCACGGTATCCGTCAGGTCCGTTACGAGGGCCGCCACGGCCGGCGCGGTAGGATCTGGGACGGGTTGGGCTAGTTGGCGCAGAATCGGGTGGCCGAGTTGCAGGATGTCACGAACGGGCATAGACGTTTCTTTTCGGTAAAAGCTAGAGCGGTTATTGGTTGAGGTACTGATTGGCCGAGGTGTAGCGCGAAGCCTTTGCTTCGCGTATCGGGAAACGTCGTTATGGAGGCGGAGCCACGTCAACGGTGCCGTGAAACGCGAAGCAAAGGCTCCGCGCTACCCCCTCTACGCCAACCGTACCGACTAGTGTTTTACGGCTTGCAGCAGCTGGCGCAGGTCGGCGGCAGTGTACACATTGCCGCGCGTAACTACCGTGTTGATCTTGCGCAGGTTGGTGATGTTTGCCAGTGGGTTTTGGTCTAGCAGCACCAGGTCGGCGGCTTTGCCCACCCGAATGGTGCCGGAGGTTTTGTCGGCTTTCAGAAACCGGGCGCCGTTGATAGTGGCCGCTTGCAGGGCCTGAACAGGGGTTAGGCCAGCTTGCACCATCAGTTCCAACTCGCCAAGCAAGGAGGTGCCAGGATACACGTAGGAGTTGGACGCGCCGCTGTCGGAGCCAGCCAGCAGCGTCACGCCAGCTTTTTGCATAGCGGGCACCAAGGTCGTGAACTTGGTGCCGAGCTGCTTATTGAAGGCGCGGGTGGCGGCGGATTGCGCGCGGGCGCCGGCCAAGCGGCGGGCATAGGTAGCTTGGATCTTGGGGTCGATGTAGGCGAGCAGCGTATCGCGCGAGTGGTCGGTTTCGGGGAGTGCCGCCAGCAGCTTCTGGATGTAGAGTGTGGGCACGACGGCGGTTTTGTTGGCTACCAAGGTTCGGTAGAGGCGGGTGGCGGTGGCGGGGTCGTAGGTACGGTAGATGGTGGGCAGCACGGCAAACAGGCCGAGCGGCTTGGGAGTGCTGAGGCTGTTCTGAACGGCTTTGGTGATGCTGTCTTCCTTGGCGGAACAGCCTTTAAACACATAATAGAGGTGCTCGGAGGCATCGAGGCCCCGCTCCGAGGCTTCCCGCAACGTGGCCGTGTAGGGCATGTGGCCGGTGGTGGTCAGGCCCCGTTTTTCAGCGGCGGCAATGGTATTGAGGAAGGCGTCGCGCGAGATGGTGCTTTCGTAGAGCTTCACGTAATCCACTTTCAGAGCTTGCAAAGAGTCCAGCGCTTTTTCAATCTGCGCGGGCGTCTCGACTTCCAGCGAACCGGCCCAAAACGCCTTTGGGCCATCTATTTTCGGGCCGGAGGTATAGATGGTAGGGCCGGCCAGCCGACCCGTTCGGATTTGCTCGCGCCAGGAAAAAACGGCCGGCGTTAGGTCACCACCCGCGTCGCGCACCGTCGTGATGCCGTGGGCCAGGTAAAGCGGCAGCAGGTTGCGGTTGGCCGTAATCAGCGAATCGCCGCCCCGGAAGTGCACGTGCATGTCCCACAAACCCGGAATCAAGTATTTGCCGCGGGCATCCAGGGTTTTTTTGGCGGCCAGTGAGGCCGTGGTCGACTTGCTTAAGCGTTGAATCAGGCCCCCGCTCACGCCGAGCGTTTGATCGGGCAGCACCCGGCCGGTTTCCACGTCCACCACGTTGGCGTGCGTGATGACGAGGTCGTAGGGCGCTTGCGCAGGCTGTCGGTTGGCAAATCCTGCGGCTAGCAATGGTAGCGTGCAAGCAAGTAGGCGGTAGACGAGTTTCATAGAAAGAGTTAGAAAGGAGCGGCAACTAGGTAGTGAAATCAGTTGGTTGCCAGAGGCTGTAGCGCGAAGCCTAAGCTTCGCGTATCGTTAAACGACTGGTCCTAACAACCGACCCTGCACCGCGTCATAGCAACAACATCGTTCAACTTAAGCAACGACACGCGAAGCGCAGGCTTCGCGCTACAGCCTCTGGCAAGTACTTATACGCCGAGGGTAGGGTGCACAATCACTTAAAACAACGCCGCTACCTGCTGCGCCAGCACCGTGACGCTCATTCCGGTCATAATCAGTACAACGGCCACCCCGAAAGCTGCCAGCCAGAGCGGGTGCCGGTAAGCGCCAACTACGTCGGGGCGATAGGCGGCTACGAGCAGCGTACTGAGCGTAATGGGCAGGATGAAGCCGTTGAGGGCGCCGGCCCACACCAGCAAACTGACGGGCTTGCCGACGGCAACGAACACCAGCGTCGACAACACGATAAAGCCGATAATGAAGCGGTTTTCGTGGGCGGCAACGCTCGGTAGCAGAGACTTCAGGAAGGAAATAGAAGTGTAGGCCGAGCCGATAATCGAGGTAATAGCCGCCGCAAACATCACCACCCCAAACAGCTTGTAGCCCACCTGCCCGGCCGCCAGTTGAAACACCGAAGCCGTCGGGTTGCCGGCGTCGATGGCCAGCCCCTGGCTTACCACTCCCAACGTGGCCAAAAACAGAAACACCCGAATCAGCGAGGCCACCGAAACGCCCATAACAGCGCTCTGCGTTACTTGGGGCAGGGCGGCGGGGCCGGTTATGCCGGCATCGAGCAGGCGGTGGCCGCCGGAAAAGGTGATGTAGCCGCCCACCGTGCCGCCCACCAGCGTGATGATGGCGGTGAGGTCGAGGCGAGTGGGGGCCACGGTGCGCAGGGCCGCTTCGGCTACGGGCGGATTGGTGGTAACGGCTACGTAGATGATAATCAGAATCATAACCAGCCCCATGATTTGGGCAAACCGGTCCATGACCGGGCCAGCCTCGCGCACCAGGAAGACAGCCACGGACATGGCCGCCGCCAGCACCGCGCAGGTCGTGACGGAAAGGCCCGTGAGGACCTCCAGGCCAAGGCCGGCGCCGCCCACGTTGCCGATGTTGAAGGCCAGACCGCCGAGCACGATAAGGGCGGAAATAAAACCGCCGAGGCCCGGCAGTACCCGGTTGGCAATATCGGGGGCCCGCATTTCCGACACCGCAATAACTCGCCAGACCGTCATCTGCACGCCGATATCCATGAGGATGGAAGTCAGAATCACGAAGCCGAAACTGGCTCCTAAGGATTGAGTGAAGACGGTGGTTTGGGTTAGGAAACCGGGGCCTACCGCCGAGGTAGCCATCAGGAAAGCGGCGCCTATAAGTACGCCCCATTTGCGCGGCGGCCTCATGCGGTGGGGTTTCGCAGGCCCACCTGCACGCTGATTCCTTGCTGCTGCAACGCGGCCCGAATCTGTTGGGCAAACTCCAGCGCGTGCGCTCCGTCGCCGTGGAGGCACACCGTATCGGCCTGAATAGCCACGGTTTCGCCCGATAAGGCTTGCACCTGGCCTTCTTTCACCATGCGCACCACTTGGTTGATGGCCGCCGTGGCGTCGGTAATGAGGGCGTTGGGCTGGCGGCGCGGGGTGAGCGTGCCATTAGGCTGATAGGTGCGGTCGGCAAACACTTCGTGGGCAGTAGCCAGGCCGAGCTTCTGGCCGGCACTGATCAGGGCGCTGCCGGCCAGCCCGTAGAGGCAGGCTTCGGGGTGCACCCGGTACACGGCTTCGGCAATGGCTTCGGCCAGGGCGGGATTCACGGCCGCCATGTTGTAGAGGGCACCGTGGGGTTTTACGTGGTGCAGGGTGCCGCCCTCGGCCCGCACAAAGGCCTGCAAGGCGCCTAGTTGGTAGACGGTCATATCATAAACTTCTTCGGCGGATACGGCCATTTCGCGGCGGCCAAATCCCACCAAATCGGGGAGGCCGGGGTGCGCGCCGAGGGCCACTTGGTGCTGTAAAGCCAGCCGGACCGTGCGCTTCATAGTGGCCGGGTCGGCGGCGTGGAAGCCACAGGCAATGTTGGCGGACGTAACGAAGGGCAAAATAGCTTCGTCGTGGCCCAGGGAGTAGGCGCCGAAGCTTTCGCCCATGTCGCAGTTTAAATCAACGGAGTAGGTTCCACTCATGAAGGAGGCAAAGTAAGCTTAAGGGCTCGTTGGAGTTGGTGTAACGTGCGTTCTTGGTGCAGATAAGCTAACTGAGCTTCTGTTAATGCTACTTCCTGAAAGCGAATCCTGCCACCCAATGGCAACTGGGCCAGGTGGGAAAAGTCGGCGGAAATCACCTGCGCTAGGCGCGGGTAGCCGCCGGTAGTTTGGTGGTCGGCCATCAAGATAATAGGAATGCCCGCCGCCGGCACCTGCACCGTGCCGAAGGTAACGGCCGTGGAGAGAATTTCCTGGTGGTTGTGGCGCCGCAATTCCGGTCCTTGCAGGCGGTAGCCCATCCGGTCGGAACTCGGCGTTACGGTGAATTCCTGGGTCCAAAAATCCTGCTGACTGGCCGTCGTAAACCGCTTGTACTCCGGCCCCCGAACAGCGCGGATAGTAGCTACCCGCGTCGGCGACCCCGGCCACGAGGGCGCGATGCTCCAACTGGCCGCCACCCACGCCCGGGCAGGGTGGCGCGCCATAAGCAGCTGGCGCAGCTGGCCGCCTATTTCGGTTGGTCCGGCGGCAGGTACCACATCGTCGGCTTGCAGGGCGCGGCCCTGGAAACCGCCAATACCGGCCCGCAAATAGGTGGACCGACTCCCTAGTACTTCCGGCACCGCCAAGCCTCCCGACACGGCCAGGTAGGCCCGGCAGCCCACCCGAACTGCTCCGAAAGCCAGCTCGCAGCCGCGGGTTACGGCCACGGGCCGCCGCATCGGCAGGGGCTGGCCGTTGAGGGTAGGCGAAAGGTCGGCACCGGTGAGGGCAATCAGGTGGGCGGCTTCAAACCGAATAGTGGGTCCGCGCAGCGTGATTTCCAGCCCCGCCGCGCCTTCTGGATTGCCAACCAGCAGATTGGCCTCGCGCAGGGCCCGGGCGTCCATCGGGCCGCTCACAATGACGCCGGCTTGGCGGTAGCCATAGCGGCCCGCATCCTGAATGGTGGTCAGCATCCCGGGCCGAATGATGCTAAGACTCATGCTCCTGCAAGTGGTAATACTCTGGTTCGGTGATGGGCACAAACCGTAGCCGCTGCCCCGCCCGCAGCAAACTCGGCGACGTTGCTTCGGGCGTAAACAGGCGCCGCGGCGTGCGGCCAATTAGCTGCCAGCCGCCCGGCGTGGGCAGGGAGTAGATGCCGGTTTGCTTGCCCGCAATACCCACCGAGCCGGCCGGCACCTCGGCGCGAGGCTGGTCTTTGCGCGGGGCCGCCAGTAACTCGTTCAACCCTCCCAAATATGGAAATCCAGGGGCAAACCCAATCATGTACACCAGGTACTCTGGCTTGGTGTGTAGGGCCACCACTTGCTTTGGCGTCAGGGCCGTGTGGCGAGCCAACCACTCTAGATCGGGCCCGAAACGGCCGCCGTAGCACACCGGAACCTCCACTACCGGCGAGGCGGCTCCGCTAGCAGGGGCGGGCACATGGCGCAGTAGCTCCTGCAAGTAGCTGGCTACCGTTGCGTACGGGTCGAGGCGGCCGGCCTTGCTGGCCAGCCACGGGTTGTAATACACGGTGAGCGTAGTAAAAGCAGGTACGTACTCCAGAAAGCTGGCAAACGGATGCTCTTCCAGATAAGCGCCCACGGCCTGGATGGTGCGGTGAATGGTCGAGTTAATGGCGTCGCCGAATTGCAGCACGATGGCCGAATCGCCGAGCGGATAGAGCTGCACTGGGGTTTCGGCGGGAAGGTTGCCAGGTGGAAAGATCATGGAGTATTGTAGAAACCGTACGTGTACTTCTTGGGTAGCGCGAAGCCTTTACTTCGCGTTTCGTCGCCCGCGGCAAGCCGCCCCGCCGTCCCGCCCCAAAACGCGAAGCAAAAGCTTCGCGCTACCCCACGAACCGCTGTAAATAACGCCGCTGGGATATAATCTTTTAGCTGCGGCAAAGAAAAACCGTTTTAAGCTGGTACCAAGACAGCGCCGTGGAGAGGCAGCCTTGCGTCTCTACGGCGCTTCGGCAGTAGCTCGACCAATCAGCGGACGCTGAAACTGCTTTATCTTGGCTTTTCGACTTGATGGCCGCCCCTAATGAAGCTTCAAAATAGCACCTACCTGTTCGCCGCGACCTTTGCGCTAACCTTTTGCGTTAGTAGCTGCGTGAAAAAACCAACTGTTGCCGACTCCAAGCCGGTGCAGGCCCCGCCCGCCATGGCGGTTGTGCCGGGCGTTAGCTTGGAATTAACTCAGGACCGCGCCCGCCGCATTTCCCGCTTAGGTTACGAGTTGAAGCTAGCGGTTCCGGCCAGCAAAGACGAGCCTATTGCCGCCTCAGAAACCGTTACGTTCCACTTGGCCGGTGCAGACCAGCCGGTGCAGCTCGATTTCAAGGAACAAGCCGACCACTTGAAAAGCCTGACCATCAACGGGAAGCCCGTGGTTGTTGATTTTCGGGAGGAACACTTGGTGCTGCCGGCTGCCAGCCTCAAATCCGGGCTGAATCAGGTTGAAATCAACTTTATTGCCGGCAACCAGAGTCTGAACCGCAACGAGGATTTTCTGTACACGCTGCTCGTGCCCGACCGCGCCCGCACGGTGTTTCCGGTGTTCGACCAGCCCAACCTGAAAGCCTCGTTCACGCTAGCCCTCACGCTCCCCAAAAGCTGGCAGGCCCTGGCCAACGGTCCCTTGCAGGATTCCACCGTCACGGCGGAGAGCAAAACGTTCCGTTTCGCGCCCTCGGATACGATTAGCACCTACCTGTTCTCGTTTGCAGCCGGCAAGTTCACGCGCATTACGCGCAGTATGGCGGGCCGAGAAATGCAGTTTCTGCACCGCGAAACCGATAAAAACAAGGTGAAGCTGAGTCTGGACCCCATCTTCCAGATTCACGCCGACGCGCTGAAGTTTTTGCAGGAGTACACCGGCATCCCGTATCCGTTTCGCAAGTTCGACTTCGTGGCCCTGCCCGATTTTCAGTACGGCGGCATGGAGCACGTAGGCGCCATCGACTACAAAGCCAGCACGCTCTTCCTGGACGAAGGCGCCACCCAAGACCAGAAAATAGCGCGTTCCAACCTCATCAGCCACGAAACCGCGCACATGTGGTTCGGCGACCTGGTGACCATGCAATGGTTCAACGATGTGTGGATGAAGGAGGTGTTTGCCAACTTTATGGCCGACAAAATCACGCAGATAGCCGTTGCCAACTCCAACTACGACCTCAAGTTTGTCATCGACCATTATCCCGCGGCCTACGGCGTAGACCGTACCACCGGCGCCAACCCCATCCGCCAGGACCTAGAAAACCTGAAGGACGCCGGCTCGCTCTACGGCAACATCATCTACCACAAAGCGCCCATCATGATGCGGCAGTTGGAGCGGCTGATGGGGGAGGAGCCGTTCCGCCAGGGCCTGCAAGCGTACCTCAAGAAGTACGCCTTCGGCAACGCCACCTGGCCCGACCTCATCCAGATCCTCGACGCCCGCACCCCCGCCGACCTGCACGCCTGGAATCAGGTGTGGGTGAACCAGCCCGGCCGCCCCCTCTTCGACTACGACCTGCAAACTAGCAACGGCAAAATCACCGCGTTGCAGCTCACGCAGCAAGCCGAGGACAAGTCCGACCGGCTGTGGCCGCAGCTGTTCGAAGTGCTGCTGGTGTACCCGGATCGGGTGAAGGAGCTGACCGTGAACATGAACCAGCGGGAGGTGGCGTTGCCTGCCGCAGTTGGAGAGGCCGCGCCCACATTCATCTTGTTTAACTCGACTGGCTTGGGCTACGGCGTTTTCCCGATTGACAAGCAACTGACCGCCCACCTAACCAAGCTGCAAAACCCGGTGGCCCGCGCCACGGCCTACGTCAACTTCTACGAGAACATGCTCAACGGCCGCGCCGTAGCGCCGCAGCAACTGCTGGAGGTATATCGCCAGGTGTTGCCGAAAGAGAAGGAGGAACTGAACATCAAGCTGCTGACCGGCCAAGCCACCGATATTTTCTGGCGGCTGCTCAAGCCCGAGGAACGGGTAGCCCTGGCTCCGGCGCTAGAGAAAGAGCTGTGGCAAATGATGCAGCAAAACCCGGCGCCCAACTCCAAGAAGCTGCTCTTCAAAGCCTATCAATCCGTAGCACTAACTAAGGTGGCACAAACGCGGCTCTACGATATCTGGAACAAGCAGCAGGCGCCTACCGGCATCAAGCTCACCGAAGACGACTACACCGCGCTGGCCCTGGCCCTGGCCGTGCGCGACTACCCCGCCGAAACGCCCATCCTGCCCGCGCAGCTAGCCCGCATCCAGAACCCCGACCGCCAAAAGCGCATGCAGTTCCTCGTGCCTGCTCTCGCGCCCGATGTAGCCACGCGCGACGCCTTCTTCGCCTCACTGAAAGACGAAAAGAACCGCGAAAAGGAAGCGTGGGTGGTTTCGGCGCTGGCCTATTTGCACCATCCGCTGCGCGCCGCTACCTCCGAAAAATACCTGCCCGAAAGTTTGGCGCTGCTCGAAGAAATCCAGCAGACCGGCGACATATTCTTCCCGTATTCCTGGCTGCAAGCTACCCTCGGCTCCTACCAGACGCCCACCGCCGCCCGCACCGTGCGAGAGTTTCTGGCCGCGCATCCGCAGTACAATCCCAAGCTGCGCGCCAAGCTGCTGCAAGCCGCCGACGACGTGTTCCGGGCCGAAAAGCTGGTGATGTAACAATCAACTCGAAAAACCGGCTTCCTCTTCTGCCCCAATCAGCTAGCTGGACTGCTTATGTATTTATTATATATTTGCCTTGCTTTTCTGAGGGCCTAACGCTAAATCCTGCTTGTTCAAGGAAACGTGCAACGAGACCCGCAAGGTTTGCGCCAATGGATTGTTCCTTGAATTAGGAATCAGGTAAGCTCCGTCGATGCCGAAGGCCCGGTACCGTCCGCCGACCCCGAAACTCAGATAGTTCCGGTCGCCCTTTTTAGGGTTCTCGTAGAAATAGCCAGTGCGCGCAAACACGGCGTTCTGGTAGACGTACTCCAGGCCAGTAGACAAATTGATTTCGCGCAGCTCCTCTCGGAAGCCGCCGGGGGCATCACTGAACGAGCCAAACACGCCGGCAGCAAGTCCTTTAGCGCGACGTCTATCGTTTTCCTCTTTAACGCGGGCGTCTCTGGCTGCTATTTCGGCAGGAGTAGTAGGAGTAGGGCCTTCTTCGTAATAAGGGCTAGGTACCAAGAGCTTGTTGGCATCCACCACGAGCGTCAGTTTGTGAGAGGCGCTGAATGTCCGCGTGAGGGCCGTGCCGATCTTCAGGTTTGTAGGTAAAAAGTCACTTTGAGACGGATTGGTATAGGTCATTTTGTTGCCAATATTGGCAACAGAAGCGCCGAGCGCCAGGGTGTAGCCATTGGCACCCGCTGGTATGTCTTTGGTGTAGTAGACGCCCAAATCCATAGCCACGGCGTTGCCCGGCTTGGCATCGGCGCCAACCAGCGTGAGAGTGGAACGAATGTAGCGTGCTGTAGCGCCCACCCCCAGATGCTCACCGAATTTACAGCCATAAGAAACACTGTAGGCCGTCTCGTTACCACGTATTTGGACGGCATTGGGAAATAGCGAACCAAGGTCGAAATACATCACGCTGGCGCCCAAAGTGGAGCGCTGCCCCAGCCGGCCATACCCTGATAGATACCACAGGCCTCCTTTCCGCGTGATAGAACTTAGCCACGGCGAATAGGAGGGTGAGAAACTGAAACGGTCTGGCGCGAACCCAAGCTTACCCGCGTTGAAGTAGGCCGCGTTGGCATCGGGAGACGAGGCCACTCCGGCTTCGCCCAGTGCGGCCGAGCGCGCATCGGGGCTGAGGGTCAGAATCGGAACAGCCGTGCTAAGCGTTTGAGGCGTTTGTTGGGCAGTGGCTAGGAAGGGTGTGCCTAGTGCACAAAGCAACAGAGCCCCATAGTGGGCCAGCGGTGAATAAGTCATAGAGCTTGCTGAAATAATAGGATGGATAAGAAAGCAGTTGCAGCTAAGCTGGGCAGCAACTCTATAACCTATTAGAAACATCAGATATTGTACCCAGGCAAAACTTTAGCTGGGGTTTGTGAGCAGTCAGGTGGTATGATTATTCCAGGCCGTCATGCGTCGTTGCGCGCCGCATGCCGTTCCTCTGGCTCCCTGTCTTCACCCCATTATCCTAGCTGCCACTAGAACCCCAGTAGTTCCCGTAGCATCGGCAGCACCCGTTGTCCTCGCTCCCAATCGAAATCTTCTGCCACTGCGTGAGCAACTACGAGCTTACCGCCTTGCACGGCCAGTTCCAGAAGCTGGCGGCGCTCCGGCCCGCTGAAGTCGGTGAAGGCGCGGCGCAACAGGGGCACGATTTCGCGAAACGTGTCTTCGTTCAGCTCACCCAGCCATTGGTCGAGCAGGGCGAAGAGGGGGCGGTGGTGGAGCAGAAGTTGGCCGCTGCCGCTCAGGAAGCCCTCAATCCAGGCGGTGGCGTAAGCGGTAGGCTGCGCGGGAGCCAGGGCCAGCCCAAGGGCTGTGCCGGCGTCTTCCGAGGAAAGCTGCTGGGCATCGAAGAGCAGGCGGCCAGCAGCCCCGGCCAGCAAACCGGAACTGGCGGAGTTGCGGAGCACCCCGGTCAGGGCCGCGTACCAGTCTGCTTCCTGCGCAGTATCCTGAAGCAGCCGAATAGCCTGGTGCGTGGCTTCGATGCGCGGTAGCAATTGGCGGGCCGCGTCGTAATCGAGGCCGGTGCAGGCAAGGGGCAGTCCGATGCACAGGCGCGGTATGAGGTGGTGGACCACCTGCGCCACCTGCGCGGTTTCGGTGCGGCGCACATTGCCGTAGCGCAGCACGTTTACGAGCGGCGGCAGGGCGGCCAGTAAGTGCGTCGCGTCGCGGGTGCTGGCCGAAAGGGTTTCCAGGCGGGCCACCAGCGCCAATATAGCGGGGCCGAGGTCGGCTTGCAACGCTTCTTCCAGCAGGTGGCTTATGGTTTCGAGGTCGGGGGCCTCAGTGGCGCGCTGGCGGGCGCGGCCCACGGCGGCAGCCAGAATGGTATTGCCCCAGCGGCCGGCGTCCAGCACGCGGAGGGCATATTCGGGCTGCCATTGCAGTTCCCACAGCTCGTGGAAAGTGCCGGCTTTGCCTTGCGCGCGGCGCGGCTGGCCCCACGGCACGTCCAGCAGCCGCAGCCGGTGCAGCAAATGGCTGCGGCCTAAATCCAGCTCCTTGCGCAAATCCAGGTCGAGGGTGCGGGCGGCGGCTTCGGGCTTGAGGCGGGTAAGGCGCTGTTGCTGCGCCAGATCCTGCTGCAAGGGCGTGGCGGGCAGCTCAGTGGGTACTTCGCCCATGCACACCCCAATCACCAGTTCCCGGTGCACCAAGCTCAGCGCCTCCTCGTAGCCACCGCCGAGAACAGCCACGGCCGCTTCCTGCAACTCCTCGATGCCCGGCAGCGCCCGGCTCCGCACCGCAGCCAGCGTTTCGGCCAGCCGGACTCCCTCAATAGCATGCGCCGACGAAGCATCTAGGTCCTGCCCGCGCAAGAGCCGCGCCGCCCGCACCATCCAGTGCGTTACCACTTCGGTGTGTTGCTCGGTGAACAGCAACTCGTACCAGGCCGGCGACAGCACGCCTGCCCCGTAACCCGAACTGTACGAAAGCCGCTCGTAGGTCCACGGAATCCAGGTGGCTTCGATTGGTACTTTCTTTAAGCCTTTGAGGAGGGCTTTGTCTTCGCGCTTCAGCAACTCGGGTTGCAGCACGGGCGCGTGCCAGGCCCCGCACACCACCGCTACGCGCTGGTAGCCTTGCTTGAGCGTGTTGCGCAAGGTCTCGCGCATGAAGGCTTCGCGGAGCAAGGTTTCCGGGCTCTCCGGCAAGGCCAGTTCCTCGCGCAAGGCCGTCATCATATTCAGCACCGCCTCGAAGGTATTGGCGTGGCCGGCGCTGTGCTCGAAGCGCAACTCCCACCACCGCTCCCCGTCGGCGTAGCCATCCAACTCCGCGAGGTAGGAAATAGGGTCGCGGCGGACTTGCTCAACGGGCGCCTCACCCCCTAGCCCCCTCTCCGAAAGAGAGGGGGGACTAGCTTCTAGCTTTTTTTCTAGCTCTAGTTTTGCTGGTACCTCTAGTTCCTCGGGTGCTGTCACCTGTTCTTGCACCTCCAGGTTAGCACTAGTAGCTAGTTCCTCCTCTCTTTGGGAGCTAGGGGGTGAGGTCCCCGCTGGCACATCCTCCACAGCATCGGGCAGCGCAAACCGCAGCGCGGCCGGCAAATCCATGCAGCGCAGATGGGCGCCGTGCTCGTGGCAGTAGCGGAGCACCTGCGTTTCGGGCGAGAAGGAAGCAAAGGGCAGAAACGAAGCCTGCTGGTACTGCTTGGGATTGTAGAGCAGCAGCGCCACCGGCAGCCGCAGGTCCGGGTGCTGAATGATGGTTTGCACGGCCGCTTCGCCATCGGCGGGGCATTCGAGCAGCACGATGTCGGGCCGGAACTCGTGGAGGGCTTTGCGCAAACTGGCAGCGCTGCCGGGACCGTGGTGGCGGATACCGAAAAGGCGGAGGTCAGGCGTAGGCATGGTGGCGGATAGGAGGATGCCGGTAATATTTTCAGGCAAAAAGTTAGGGCCATTAGTTAAAGCCTTTTTCTGAGAGTAGCTTCCCAAATTACCTTCCGGCTACCCTACCTGTTGACCACCAACTCAGTGAGAATCCGCGGCGGCTCTCGTTTTGTTGTTCGTCCGGCCTCCCTAGGCTCCCCCGGTGCCAGCCTATGCGAGCTAATTGAAAAGCTGGGAACAAACGCAGTGCCGGCCGCGTTGGATTCAGCCAAAAAGAAGTGCTATCTTTCCTTTTATGAGTCCAAACAATCCGAGCAACGAGCATGGTATGCAGCCCGAAATCAGCGCCTTTACCGAGCTGCTACACCAGCAGGGCGTGCATGCGGCCTTGGATTACCTCAATAGTCGAACTCCGCACCGCTACACGGGTCTTTTTCGCTTCGACGGCGACACCTTGCGCAACGAAGTTTTGTTTGACCGAAATCAACCAAGTGTACGGCAGGGAGCAGACGTGCCGATGGCGGTTACGTACTGTTCGCTGGTTGGCCGCCAGCAGGCGCCACTAGAAATCCTGGATGCCACCACCAACCCGCTGGCTAGCGGGGTGGATACGCCGGTTATCTCCTACTGCGGCGTGCTTATCCGCGACGCCTACGGGCGAGCGTACGGCACGCTTTGCCACTACGATCTGCAACGCTGCCAGGAGCGCACCACCGACCTGCCCCTGCTCGAAGCTGCCGCCCAACTGCTCTATCAGCAACTCCATCCAACGGAAGTGAACGTCCCTGAGTAAGGTAAACTACCTCCCTGTTTCTTGTTTTCTTGCCTGATTGTGACGCTGCCTTCCCTGGCCTCGGCCGGGGAATCGCGGCTGGCGGGGTTCAGTGTGGCGTTATTCGGCCGTCAGATACTTTCGTTTTGGTTTGCCATTAGTTGCCGTAGCAATTCCCGGCCGCGGTGCAATTGTGCTTTAATAGTGCCAAGCGGAAGCTGCTGCCGCACGGCTATTTCCTCATAGGTTAGCTCCTCGAAATAGCGCAACTGCACTAAACACCGGTATTTAGGGGGCAGCCGAGCAACGACCTGCCGCAGACCGTCCGAGCGCTGAAGCTGAATGAGCGCCTCTTGCGGCGTTGGCGCGTCATCGGCATAGTCGAAAGCCCACTCGTTTGCGGTATCCGTCTTCTTCACGCTGTGCAGAGAAACGGTCTTGATGCGCCGACGCCGCACAAAGTCGATGCAGTAGTTGGTGGCGATGCGAAACAGCCACGTACTGAAAGCAAACAGAGGCTTAAAAGTGGGCAAATACCGAAAGGCGCGGGTGAAGATTTCCATCGTCAGATCTTCCACCGCTTCCGGTTGACGAATGATGCGCAGCACAATTCGGCGCACTGAGGGGGTGTAGATGGTCAACAGGTCCGCGTAGGCTTTCTCGTCCTGCTCCTCCAGAATCCGCCTAATCAAGGCGAAATCGCGCCGGGTGATAGCCGAAAAGGGCAGGGGTGAACCAGGCTGGCCCCCAAGGGAGACGGGTCGGTCTGGGGCAGACATTGCCGATGACGTGGTTGAGTTATTTGCCATAGCAGTAGGAAAAGCAAGCACGCAGGCTAGAAGCAGCCGAGCGCGGACCTGGGGCTACTAGTAGTGACTCTGTAGTCAATGGCAAGTAGCCTGCAAAAATCTCTGAGCCAGTGCGATAATTAGAGAAGGGAGGTGAATCGTTGCGTTCCGATGGCTTGGTGGTGTAGTTTGGTTCGTGCCCCGGCCCTATAGGACGGGACAAACGTGGCCTGCTACCGCACGGCAAGCAGCGTCAGTAGTCTGCCAAATGGGCTCTCGCAGCCTCTCAAATGACTTTCTACGCACAAGCACACATCTCGCAAGGTGCGCAACGTGTGCCGTTCCGACTCCAAGATGTCAATTCCGAAATGCTGCTCCAGCCATTCCACAAAGGCTGTTTGTGAGGCCCACCCCAAGTGCAGATCGTCGGTCAGGTGGGCGGGCCGGTGCCAAGGTTCTAGCGGATAGTCTGTTTTAGCTAGCTGAAAGAGAACTTGTTGTTGAATAGCAGAGCGCATCAGAAAGGGATAAGTGAACAAACAGCCGGTGCCAGCCAGCCGACGCTTACCGTGGGTACTCGTATTGTAGTATAAACAACGCACTGCACCAGCCCAGCGTCAGGAATAAGGCGGTGAATCCGCTCCATTCGTACCTGAACTCGCCGATAGCGCGGACGAACGATAGCCCACGTCCGGCATAGCCATGGAAAGAAGCAGGGGAGCCGAGGCCGGCTCTTCAGCAGGCGGGCATACGGCTTGCCGGCGTAGAGTTGCGTGCCAAAGAGAAGCTACAAAGAAGCTAATCCGATGATGAGTGCCGCTAGCAGGACCTGTAAGAACAGCAACCGCAGCGCATAGAACACCAGGGAGCGGGAGGGAAAGCGAAGATTCGGCATGGGACGTATTCGTTACAAGCGGCAAGTACCTCCCTTTGCTTTGGTAAGGCTATTGCAACCAGGGTCAGGCAGCTTAATTAAGGGGTGAAGCCACCCCGAAGCTGCCTGAGTGCTAGCGCGGTGCGCGGTTTAACTTCAGCCGGCATTCACCCAGGCTTTGAGTTCGGTCACGCGTGGCTTGCTTACGATGACGGCTTCGCGGGCGGCGGGCCGCAAGTGCACCAGCATCCGGCCGTTGTAGTAAGGCTCTAGTTCCACCAAGCTAGGCCGGGCAAACAGCACCTGACGATTGGCCCGGAAGAAGCGCGAAGGGTCAACTTGGCTTTCCAACTCATCCAGCGTATGCTCTATCTGGTATTCCTGCCCGGCTTGGGTGGTCAGAAACACCAGCCCGTGCCGAATAGCAAAATAGGCGACGTCGGTGGCGGCCACCGGGACAAGCTTGGTTTTATGCGGGATCAGCCAGCTGGCTTTGAAGTGCGTGCCGCCGCCATTCAATTGCTGCTGTACGCTCCGCAAAAGCTGCGTGAAATCAGGCGGGGCGGCCGTTGGGGCGGTGCCGGGTTGCCCGCCCTGGCGCAAGGCATCAAGTTTATCGAAGCTGCGCTGCAAATCGGCCCGGGTCAAGGGCTTGAGTAGGTAATCGACGCCGTTGGCCCGGAAGGCTTCCAGCGCGTGCTCGTCGTAGGCCGTCGTGAAAATGACCGGACTCGTGACGGTGGTCCGCCGGAAAATCTCGAAGCTGTTGCCGTCTTCGAGGTGAATATCCATGAAAATCAACTCGGGGGCCGGATGCTCTTCCAGCCACCTCACCGCTTCCTCCACCGATTCCAACTTGTCTAGAACCTGCAACGTCGGCCGGAGCTCTTTCAGTAACCGCTGTAGCGAGTGGGCCGCGGCCTGTTCGTCTTCGATGATGAGCGCATTCATAAGGCAAATAAATAAGAGCGAATGTCGGGTTACGGGGCTAGTTGGGTGGTTTCGGGCTGGCCGGCTCCAAGGATGATTCGGGCAGCGGGACGCACACGCGAAATTCTTCGGCATCTTCTTCCACCAGCAAATTGGCTTGGTGCAGAATACGGACGCGGTTGGCCAGATTGCGCAGTCCTACTCCGCTGCTCGGTTCCTGCGTGATACGAGGACGGCGCGAGTTGCGAATCCACAGCGAGTTTGGCTGCCCCATGGCCACTTGGATTCGCAAAGGATAGTGGCGGCTGACGGCGTTGTGCTTCACGGCGTTTTCCACCAAGGTTTGCAGAGCGAGCGGGGGTACGAGGCGGCTGAGCACGTCGTCGGGCAGGTCGATTTCCAGGCGAAGTCTCTCGCCGAAACGCATCTGCAACAGATACATATAGGAGCGCAAAAAGGCAACTTCATCGCGCAGCGGCACGGCATCCTGAGCCCCGTATTGCAGCAAATAGCGGTATACGTGCGACATTTCCTCTACGAAGCGTTCCGCGGCGTCGGGGTTGTCGTGAATCAGCCAGCGCAGCGTAGAAAGTGAGTTGAACAGGAAATGCGGGCTGAGCTGCTGCTTTAGGCTTTCGTAGCGGGCCTGGAGCTGCTCTCTTTTCAGGTATTCATTTTCCTGCGTCAGGCGGCTACTGCGCTCGTTTACTTCAATAAAGTAATCGACCACCAAAATGGTGACGGCAAACAGCAACGACGAGAGAAGCGTAAGCCCCCAGGAAACACTTTCCCGGCCATAGCCCAGTCGCACAATAATCAGGCGCAGCAGCGTTCCGAGGGGGGCTGCCAGCAACAGGTTTAGCCCAACTCGGATGACAAGGTTGCGGCGCTGGGGTTGCCGGCGCAGCCAGCGCTGCACGGCGGAATTGCTGTAGCGCAGAAAGTAATTCAGGGCCAGCATCAAGTCGGTGAAGAGCAAAGCTTGCGCAAACTGAAGCCCTACGTGCACCGGGGTGGCACCAGGCTGGCGCAGTTGCCCGGGCAAACTCAGCAATGCCATGGCGACACCCGTCAGAAAAGTGATCCGCAGATACTGGCGCGGAGCAATGAGGGCGGGAGCGGCCGCACGAGGCGGGCCGGAATCCGGGGAAAGCGGCATGGTGGAAAGAACTAGGAGAGACAGTACGTGGGCTTGCGCACAAAACCAAGTCGGGTAGCCACATCAACTACTACGCGGCCGGTTGCAATCTTACGGAATAGCGGCCAGCAACCGGGGGCCGCCACTACCGGTGCAAACCGCCGCCCTCAACCGACCGGTCTACTTGCTGCTTTTGCGCGCGAGAAGCATCCGTGCTGTTAAGTACGCTCGCAACTCACCGTGCAGCAAGCAGAACCAACCCGAAGGCAGCGAACCAAGGCCTGAACTCGCCCATACGTACCCTGAAGGCGCAGACGTAACGTGGTAGGCCGGCTGGGCAGCCTGTAGCTGGGAGAAGTTGCCGGGTTCTTCTAATTTCCGCCAGGGGAGTGGGCCCCGTCATTATCCGATTACCCAGTTTTTAAGGCAAGGACAGCTAAGCTACTGCGCACCACCGCTTTCGTTGAGAGCGGCTACGGGTGGATTGGGCAACTAATTAGGCGAATTCAGTCAGGTTTAGGTTCTCGTTGCAGGGCTGCTCACGTTGTGGTGTGCAACCGTCCGGCTACCCGGCTTGAGAAGTACAGCTCGGCCACCTGCACCGCTGTGCTCACTTTTCAGCAAAGCTTGCCACCGAGCTGAACAGGGTCAACAACCAATTCCAGCAGTTTCAGGCCGCCACCGACCTCTAGCAGGCGCTGGGCGGCGGCCGGCAGCAGCACCTATTCTCTTTATTTTCCTGATCCATGGCCGATAAAAGCGCGTTTGCACCTGTCGCTCCTGGCGTTTCCCGGCTTAGCTGGGGACAGTGGATTTCACTGAGTGTCGGCTTGTTGCTTCTGCTGGTCGGACTTGGCTTATGGGCCCTGGACCCCTGGCTGCGCCGTCTGCTAGAAAAGCAGGTCGCCACGCAGTCGGGTGGGCGCTACGAGCTGCGAGTAGGTGCCTTGCACACGCGCATTTGGCAGGGCACGCTCCAACTCCGCAACCTGCGCCTGCGCACGCGGACCGGCCACGAGCTCAGCGCCGAAGCAACCCGTTTACCCGTTGTGCGCCTGGAGCTGGCCCGCTTGGATGTGCTGGGGGTCGGGCTCTGGCAAGTGCTTCAGCGCCAAATAGTACCGGTTGACTGCCTTGCGCTGGATTCCTTATTTGTTCGGGTTTCCTCGCCATGGCCGGCTGGGAAAAGCCCCAACCTGCCTTTGTACCGGCAACTCCCCTTCGGGCTGCCGGGGGTACGGGTTGCGCAGCTGAGTGTCCGGCGGGTGCAGGCGGCTTACCGGCCACTGGTCGAAGATTCCATTTCCTTCCGGCGCGGCGATGTTGTGCTGCGCGACGTATTACTCAGCCAAGCTGGGGCTGCTGATACGCAACGCCTTGCCTACGCGAGGACGCTGGCAGTTGGGCTAACGGGTGGTCGAATCGTGGCCTTCAAGCATCAGCTAGCTTTGGGCGCCATCCGGTTTTCCTCGCGCCGGCAGCGGCTACAGCTCGATTCCCTGGTGGTGCATCCCCTGCAACCCGTCAGCGACCAGCGTACCCGCGAGCCTCGCCTTGCTGTGTTGCTGCCGCGCCTGGTAGCCGCCGGTTTTCGGGCCGAACGGCTCGCCACCCGTCGGCTGCATGCTGATACCCTCCGCCTGACGGCGCCGCGCATAGGCTTGGCGGCCCCAACCGTGACGCCCAAGCCCTTGCACGAAATGCTGGCCCCTTGGCTGCGGCAACTCACCCTCACGCACTTCGCGCTAACGCGCGGCTCCCTGTATATCCTGGGGCTGAAACAACACCCCAATCTGCAAGATATTGCCATTCGCGGCACCGATGTGCGAATAGACAGCGCCAGTGCCGGCGCGGCGGGCCGGCTGTATTACGCGCGCAACTGGCGGCTGCACACCGGGCCCATCCGTTCCCTGCTGGATGGGCCAGATTACAAGCTAGCTTACCGGCAGCTGGATCTGGAAACCAAAACCGGCAAGCTCGTTATTCAGGGTCTTCATGTGCTGCCCACCTTGTCGGCAACGGCCCTGAACCGGCAGAAAGGGTATGAAACGCCGCACATCACCGCCTTGCTGCCTTATGTTGCCCTGCACGGATTTGATTTTCCGGCTTTCACCCGGCGAGGACAGCTGCGCATGCAGGAGCTAGAAGTGCGGGCAGGACGGTTGCAGGTGCTCAGCGATGGCCGCTTTCCCCCCGACCCCAGAACCTCCGCCATGACGCCCGAGGCCCTGGGCAAACTGCCTTTCCGAATGGATATCCGCCGCGTGACGCTCCGCCGGGGGACGCTGTATACCGAGTACCGGTCTGCCGACAATCCGGTGCCGGGCCGCCTGAGCTTAACCCGTTTCTCGGTTACCCTCACGAATATCACCAACGACCCTCGCCGAATGAACGCGGCGCACCCGGCCATCGGGCACGCCACGGCGTGGCTGCAAAACCGGTGCCGGGTGGACGTAAAGCTGGTGGCCAACCTGCTGGCTACCAGCGGAGCGCATCGCCTGAGCGGCCGGTTCGGGGCCGCCCCACTGGCTATTCTTAATCCGATGACGGCGGAAGTGGCGGCGCTGGCTATTCGCAAAGGGCAGGTGCAAGCCATTCGCTTTGCGCTCGACTTCAACCGCCGCCGCGGCTGGGGTACCGTGTGGGCTCACTATTCCGATTTGAAAGTGACGATGCTGAAAGCCCGCGGGCCCAAGCGGAAAAACCTGCTTACCCGGGTCGGTACCACGTTGCTCAACGGCCTCGTCGTGCGCGACAACAACCCGCGCCGGGGTAAGCTGCTACCGGGTCGGGCGCGGGCCACGCGCAACTTGCAACACTCGGTTTTCACGGTCTGGCAACATAGCTTGTTTGTGGGGCTGCTGCACAGCGTGGGCGTGCCGGCCCAGATAGCGCAGCAACTCATCGAAGACGAATAAGGGAGGCACCCCAAGTAGCTAGCGGGCGGTTCCGTTTGTTGTACTCAAAGTAGGGTGGCAGGGTCTCTGGCCAACCCTTACCGCTTAATTGTTAGGAACATGATGAAATGGTTGTTTTTAAGCGTAGCCGCTCTTTGGCTGTCTTCAACTCCTGCGGCCGGGTATTCCGTGCTGACTCACTTGGCCACCGTAGATGCCTGTTGGTACGAACACCTGATGCCGCTGCTGACGCAACGCTACCCCGGCGCGACGCCCGAAGAGTGGAAAGCAGCCAAAGCCAATGCCTACGGCGGCTCCATTATCCAGGACCTGGGCTATTATCCGTTTGGGTCCGAGCTGTTTAGCAACCTCACGCACTACGTGCGCTCGGGCGACTTCGTGCGCAGCCTGCTCAACGAGGCCCAGGACCGCAACGAGTACGCGTTTGCGCTGGGAGCGTTGGCCCACTACGTGGCCGACATCAAGGGGCACTCCGAGGGCACCAACCGCGCCATGCCGTCGGTATACCCGGAGTTGGCGGCAAAGTTTGGGTCGAGTATCACTTATGAAGAAGCGCCCATTCAGCATACGCAGCTGGAGTTTGCCTTCGACGTGGTGCAACTGGCCGCCGGGCGCTACCGCGCCAGCGACTACCATAACTTCATTGGCTTTGAAGTCAACAAGCCCGTGCTGGAACGTGCTTTCCAGAAAACCTACGGGTTGGAGCTGGGCCAAGTGCTGTTCAACGTGGACTTAAGCGTTGGCAGTTTCCGCTTTGCCGTGCAGCAGCTCATCCCAACGGCCAGCCGGGCCGCTTGGCACGCCGAGCGCAAAAACATCTTGCGCGCCAGCCCCCGGGCCCGCCGCCGGGAGTACGTGTTCCGGCAGAGCCCGCGCCAGTTCCGCCGCGAGTTCAAAATCCCCTACCAGCGGCCCGGATTCGGGGCGCGCCTGCTCTCCAAGGTGGTTCAGGTGTTGCCCAAAGTAGGACCACTTCAGCCGTTTGCCTTTCGGTTGCCGACGCCGAAGGCCCAAGAGTATCTCAAGCAGAGCTTCGTGACCGTTGTAGCCGATTACGGTACGGCCATCACGCGCGAGCAGCAGGGGGACAGCACTTCCTTGCCGCTACCTAATTACGATTTCGATACGGGCCTGGCTACGAAGGTAGGCGAGTACGAATTGGCCGACGAAACCTACGGCGAGTGGCTGCGCCAACTGGCCGACCACAAGTTTGCGGGCGTAACACTGGGCCAAAAGCAGCATCTGGTTCGTTTTTTCGGGAAGCTGACGCGCCCACCCGTAGCGGAAGACGAGCGGGAAGCGGCCACTTTAGTTGAAACCCGCGAGGCATTTCGCCGCTTGCAGGCGTTTGAGCCAGCTCAGGTAGCCCCGGTTTCTCCGCGCTAATCCTTCAGCATTGGGTGTGCCGAAGCTTCGGTACACTTAGCGAAGTGAAATCCGTTACTTTTCAAGAGTCTAAGACGCCTAAAGGGCCTAGACCTGCTAAAGTCCCGGCTGCCAAACAGGAGTTCTCTGCTTCAACAAGGACGGCCACTGGTTGCCACTCGCAGCCTTGGCACGCATTAGTATAAAGCAACCCCTTAACTTGAACAGCCGATGGATACGCTGAAAAAACGCTTTCTTGTGCTTGCGAGCAGCATCATTACGTTGGTTCTGACCTTGCTGCTGGGCTGCAACGGCCCAGACCGCACCGCCGCTACCGCCAGCGTAGTCGCCGCCCCGCCCGCCCCCGACGGTTGGGCCCTGCTCAACTTCACCAAGGAAGATAGCATCAACCCTATCCTGGGACCGAGCACGGCCGGCCGGTTCTTCGACCCCATTCTTAAGCAGCAGGTGCAGTGGGAAGACAAGGACGTATTTAATCCGGCCGTCGCGGTGAAAGACGGCAAGGTGTACCTGCTCTATCGGGCCGAAAACAAGGCGGGCAAGTTCGCCAAAACTTCGCGCATCGGGTTGGCTATCAGTTCCGACGGCATCCACTTCACCCGCGAGCCCGCTCCCGTGCTCTACCCCGACAACGATGCGCAAAAGAAATACGAGTGGCCCGGCGGTACCGAAGACCCGCGCCTAGTGGAAAGCGAGGACCACACCTACTACCTGACCTATACCGCCTACGACGGCGACAAGGGGGCGGACCGTAACCGGGCGCGCCTGCACGTAGCCTCCTCGCGCGACTTGCGGCACTGGACCAAGTACGGCAGCGTGTTTGCGCAGGCGGCCGGCGGCAAGTTCGTGGACAAGTGGAGCAAGTCAGGCTCCATCGTTTCGCGCTACCAAGCTGATGGCCGCATTGTAGCCACCAAAATCAAGGGCAAGTATTGGATGTACTGGGGCGACAACCAAATCTGGTTGGCTACCTCCGACGACCTGATTCACTGGACCCCGCTGGAAATGGCGGCCGGTGAAAAGCGGCCCGTGCCCCTGCGGGGAGTGGCCCTAACTATGCCAACGCTGAAGATTATTTTGCCTACCCGCGAAGGGTATTTCGATAGTGATTTGGTGGAGCCTGGTCCTCCGGCCATGCTCACCGAGCAGGGTATCCGGCTGATTTACAACAGCCGCAACGAGCCGGGATTCGGCGACAAAGCCCTGCCCGTGGGCACCTATGCCGCCGGCCAGGCGCTGTTCGACCGCACCGACCCCACCAAGCTGCTGCGCCGCACCGACCGGTATTTTATGCGCCCCGAGCGCCCCTACGAAACCACGGGGCAAGTAAACCAGGTGGTATTTCTGGAAGGCTTGGCCCGGTTCAACTCCCGCTGGCTGCTATACTACGGCACGGCTGACTCGAAAATAGCGGTTGCTACTCGGCCGGTAAAGTAGATGGGTCTTCGGGGCGTCGAAGGGCTTAGGTCATCAAATTATCCAACTTGATTTATTTGATTGCTCTGTTATAACCGGAATTAATATATCTGCGCTTTCTAGAAGGTTCTTAATCTCACTTGTCCAATCTTGGCCAGGCAGAACATCTTGTATTGTGCTAATAATATCATGTCGTGAATTTTGTAATTGCTTTCTCAGTCGAGATACAAGTTGTGCATCTCTGCTAGAATGGGATAAGAAAATTCGCATGATGTAAGTGTGTTATTTTAACGATGACATTTCAGTGAACTCTATTCCACTACCTCCCGGCAGGCCCGGTACAAATCCTTCCAGCCCTCGCGCTCTTTCACTACGGTTTCCAGGTATTCCAGCCACACGATGCGGTCCTGCACGGGGTCTTTCACCACGGCGCCGGTGAGGCCGGCGGCCAAGTCGTGGGCGCGGAGGCTGCCGTCGCCGAAGTAAGCGGCCAGCGCCAAGCCGCTGTTCATGACGGAAATGGCCTCGCCGGTACTAAGCGTGCCGCTCGGGCTCTTGAGCTTGGTTTTGCCGTTCTCGGTCACGCCGCTGCGTAGCTCGCGGAAGATGGTCACGAGGCGGTTGATTTGCTCGACGGCCGGGGCTTCCACGGGCAGCTGCAAGGATTTGCCCTGCTTGGCTACGCGGGTTTGCACGATGCGCACTTCCTCGGCCAAGTCGGTGGGCAGGGGCAGCACCACGGTGTTGAAGCGGCGGCGCAGGGCGCTGCTGAGCTCGTTCACGCCCTTGTCCCGGTCGTTGGCGGTGGCTACTACGTTGAAGCCGCGCGTGGCCTGCACCTCGGTGGCTAGCTCCGGGATGGGCAACACCTTCTCGGAAAGCATGGTGATGAGCGTGTCCTGCACGTCGGAGGGAATGCGAGTGAGTTCTTCGAGGCGCACGAGGCTGCCTTCCTGCATGCCTTTGAACAGGGGCGAGGGCACCAGGGCCCCCAACGACGGCCCTTCGGCAATAAGGCGCGCGTAGTTCCAGGAGTAGCGGATAGCGTCTTCGCTGGTGCCCGCCGTGCCCTGCACCAGCAGGTTGGAATGCCCGCTGATAGCGGCCACCAGATGCTCGGAAACCCAACTCTTGGCCGTGCCCGGCACGCCCAGCAGCAGCAGGGCCCGGTCGGTGGCGAGAGTGGCAACGGCAATTTCCATCAGCCGCCGCTGCCCGATATACTTCGGCTCGATTTCAAACCCGTTGTCGAGCTTGCCGCCCAACAAATACGTGACCACTGCCCAGGGCGAGAGTTTCCAGTTGGTTGGCTTGGGCCGGTCGTCGGTGGCGACCAGTGCGGCTAGCTCTTCGGCGTACAGAACTTCAGCGTGGGGGCGGAGTAGGGTATCAATTGAATTGTCGGACATGGAATTAGAACGGAGGAAATAGAGATTTCGAAATTTTGACTTAGGGCGAGAAAGCTGGCAACACTAGTTCTCGGTGAGAGAGGCTTCTAAATCAGCTTGAAAGCGGAGGGTATCGATGAAGGTTTGAAATTGGACTTGGTGGAATTCGTGGGCTTCCGGGATGGACTCAAGGAAGTTGATAACCCAAAGGGCATCGGCGGGGTCTAGCACGTGGGGGAGTGTCTGGCTGACGAAGTAGCCGAAGCGGTACTGCTCGCGCGGCAGGAAGGGCAGGGCCGCGGTGTGGGCCGTGCGGTGGGCTACCACGTCGAGCGCGGCCTGGGTGAGGAGTCGGGGCCAAGGGCCTGGCAGTATCTGGGTTTGTTCCAGCGCCTCCCAATCCGTGTCCCAGTCGATGGTGGGGCGCTGCAAACGGAGCAACAGCGGCTCAAGCAGGATTTCCTGCTGAACGGCTGGGGGCACTAGTGCCAGCAGCTTCGCGAGCGGCAACTGAATTCTTGCTTCACTGAGTTGCTTTTGCTGGTGGAGCCAAAGCCTTACAAATGCCGCGGCCCACTCCGCCGCCTGGTGGGTGATAGTGCTCAGGGCCCAGCAAGCCAGCAGCGGCAGCGCCCATTCCGAATCTAGGGCTAGCGCTAGTAGTTCGTCGGGGGTGAGGTGGAAGTGGCTGGTCCAGCGGCGTACGGGCAACAGGGCCAGTATATTCCCCAGGCGCACTGCGCCAGCGCCGACGGTTGCGGCGTTCTGATGGCCGGCAATGGTGTAGGCATACTGGTCGTTTTTCTCTTCTATGCCATCAGTGAGCCAGCTTTTGTCCCAGGTTGCTGGCAGTGTTACTTCCAGCGTATTCTTGCCCAGGCCCAACAGGGCGCGTTTCACTTGCAGCAGCCCCTCAGCCCGCGCCCATAGGCGCTCTACCAGTGCCGCGCCGGGTAGCTGCACCAGCAAAGTGGCGGCGTGGCGGCGCACTTCCTGGCCCCGGGCCCGAAGCAGCGTTTCCAGCACTGGTTCGGTATCAGGGTGCAGGTGGTTGGCTAGTATTTCCAACAACATTTCCTGCCCTTTGGCGGGCTCGGTGGGGAGTGCGGCCAGCAACAAGGCGCGGGCCGCGTCGGCGTTCTGCCCGAACCGCGCCAGCAGCCAAGCCCGCCGCTCCGCCAGGGTGCCGGTTTCCCAGCGCTCAAGGTTGGCGTCGTCGGAGGTGGGCGGAGCTAGCAGGCCGTGCCACTCGGGGTTGAGACTCGCCAGCCAGCGGCCCCGCGTGCCGGCCACCGGCCCCAGCACCGCGGCAGTGTCGGGGGAGCGGGCGGCGTAGCGCAACAGGGCGGCAAGAAGTGAATCGGGCACCCGGCGCCCAGCGGCGGCGGCCCGGTGTAGGTAGTTGGGCAGCAACTCCACAAACAGCTCGTCTACCACCATCCGTTGCAGACAGGCAGCACTGAGCGGGCCGAGTGGGGGCAGGGGATCGGGCGGCGCCGGTGTGGGCGCGGCTACTGCCGCTGCCGGTGGTTGGTGGCCGGCTCGCCGCATCAGGGCCAACGCCCCGGCAGCAAGTAGCACTTGTTTCTCGCGGTCCTCGTTGCTGGCGGCTTCGGCAGCGCCAAGTACAGCGGGCACCAACTCACCGCTCTGGCGAGTGCCGAGCAGCGCTACGCGGAGCAGTTGAGGCCACGAAGGCTGCGGGTGGGAAGTGGTCATAGAATAGAGCGGCGATTATTTCTGCTTCGAGTTCAAGCTTCTGGTTGCTTCCAACTACTCACCGGCGAAGTAAGCCAACAAATGAAATGTGCGGCCGTTCCACTCACCAAACACTTGGATGGGCTGGCCGCCGCTTTGCGCCAATAGGTGCCAGCCGGTTTCCGCTTCCAGGCGCAGCGGTAGAGCTACCGATTCGGTGGCGTGGTGCAAAACCCACGCGTCGTCGGGGGGGAGATAGGTGGGCAGAACATCCCGCAAGGTGGCCGGCCACTGCCGCAGCCAAGGATGCCGGGCCAGCGCCGTGGCATACTCGTCGAGAAGTTCGGTCGGGCTTTGGCCGGGCGGATCGACGTTGGGAGGCGCTGGGTTCAGCGAGCGGAGAGCAACGGGAATAGCGCGCAACGCCAGCAGCCCCGGGTAGAATACCAACTCGCCGGCATACACGGCGGCGGGTACCAAAGAGGTGGCGAAACGCTGGCTGCCAAACGCATACTCCAACACCAAGGCGTAGCGGCCAGTGCGGCGCCCCCACAGCCAGGCGCGCCGCACCGTTAGGCGCTCTTCTTCTTCGGTGTGCAGGCCCACCACCTGCCATTCATCGGCCACGGCGGGTTGGCGAGCGAGCAGGTCTTCCTTCTTGCTGTTGACCCCCACCTGTTGCAGAATCTCCTCGCGGGCCTCCGGCGTTTGGTGGTCGAGGCGCTGAAAGGCGCGCAGCAACAAATACAACTCGCCGAGGCGGGCCAGCAGGCGTTCAGGCCAGTTGGGGCCGCTGTGGCAAAGGCCCGGCAACTCCCGCACTCTGCTTGCCAGCCCAGGCAGCTGGTTGTCGATGAGGCGCGCCGCGGGAACTTCCCAGTAGCTGCGGGGCTGGCCTTGGGCTACGGCAGTGCCAGCCCGTATCAGGTCGAGCAGCCAGTCTTCCAGCTCGGTAGCACCCTGCGCCATGCGGCTCAGCCGCTTTTGCAGCGCTTGGTTGGTTTTGGCGGGGTCTTCTGCTACTGCACTTTCTTCGGCGGGGTGCAGAGTAGTTAAGGATTCCTCCCTGGCCTCAACCGAGTTTGGGGTGGCTTTGGTGATTTTTGGGTCTTGGGCTTGCTGGCGCTTTTCCAGCCATTGTGCCACCCAAGCCGGCGGGGTGGTGCCACCAAATAGCTGCGGCTGGCGGGCTAGCAGCAACAGGAGGCCAGCGCCGTGCTTGCACGGAAACACGCGGCTCGGGCAAGAGCACTTAAAGGCGGGCTCGGTTAAGGCTATGCTGGTTTGGTAGGGCTTGGAGCCACTGCCTTTGCACTCGCCCCAAGCGGCGGCGGCCGTCTGGCCAAGGTTGTTCCATTTGGTGGGGCTGGCTAAGTCCAGGCCCCGTTTGAGGGTGCCGGAGTCGGTTAGTAAGGCGCGGGCTTGTTCTTCAGTCCAGGTCAAGTCGGCGGGGAATATGCCCGCCGAAGCGGGAGCGTAAAACCCGGGCAAAGTAGCGGTTCAGACCGGAAATTCCGCGCCGCAACGCTCGCATTTGTGCAACGTAGTGCCCGCATAAAACAGTTGTTTCCACCACGCCGGATGCGCGCTGAGCGGTGGGTCGGGCGTGCCGCACTTCGGGCAGCGCACTGTCCGCAGGCGGGTGCGCTCCGTTTCAAAGGCTTCCACCGTTTCCCGCGCCGCTTCGGCCTCTGTTTCTTCTATCCAGAGCTGGTAGTACATGCCTTCCCCGTAAGGAAAAGTAGGCGGGCCGGCTGATTTCACCAACGCTATTATATCTATATCCCGCAAGTCGTGGTAGAGCGCCACCGCCTCAGCATACGTTAGGTAGTCGGCAGCGGAAACAAGCATGGAATGAGAAGGTTAGAGAAAGTGCGCATCCTGAATGCTGACATGAACGCAACCAAAGCGAGCGTAGAGACGCAACACTTCGCGTCTCGGCGTTGAGCGATTGGAGCTGCATTGTTCTAGGTAAACAACCTCAGCACCGCCAAGACGCGAAGTGCGGCTCTCCACTCGCTCAATGAATCAAGTCATCGGCTACATAACTACTTCCGGCGGCGCTGGGGGCCCGACTGCTGGCCGCGCAGCTTCACCACGTAGCCAAGCAAGCCTAAACTCAACACGGCCAGACCAGTGGCTAGTAGGTCGCGGCTGGTGCGTTCCTGTATGGCTTCTTCGGCGGTGGCTTGCAGTTCCACGAGCTTCTTTTGGCGCTGTTTGTCGCGGAGTTGGAGGTTGGCAATCTGGTTTTCTAGGTCGTAGAAGCGCTGTTGGGTGCTGCTTTGGTCGGTGCGGGCCACCGTGACTTGCTGCTTCACCTGCTGGTTTTCGGCCAGGATGTCGGCGGTGCGGCGCAGGGCGGCAGCCTGTACGGCGCGCACGATTTCGGTGTCTTTGCGGACGATGCCTTTCAAGGCGGCTACCACTTCTTCGAGGTCGCTCTTGCTTGGTTTGTTGCCGAACAGACTGTTGCGTTGGGCACTGGCTTGCTCGTACTGTTGCACCATCAGCTCCCGTTCCTTGATAAGCGGCGTCAGCGGGTCGGCGGGCTGCATTTCAGTGGGAGGCGTTTCAACAGCGGGAGTTTGAGCCTGAGCGGTGAAAGACAGGAAAAAAAGAAAAGGGAGGAGACGTTTCATACCTGCAAATATGCGCGGACCTTATTTCCCGCGCAGGAACGCAAAGTTTTTGGCCGAGTAACGCAGAGAAACGCCTTCCGCGTGCGTCCGCCCAATTTTCTGCGCTATTCTATAAGAACCAATGCTTGCCTAACCGCCCAGCGCCGGTACCGGCTGTCGAATCTCACGCGGCCGATGCCGATAGAATGCCAGAATCAGAATCGGGAGCAACGTTAGCTCGGCTACCACGCCAAACAGCAGCGTCAGCCCGATAAGTAAGCCCACGTAGAACGTGCCGTCGAACGACGAAAAAATCAGCGTAGAGAAGCCGCCCACCAAGATCAACGACGTAACAATGACGGCTTTGCCCGCCATCAGATACGTGTGGCGCACGGCCTTGAATAGATTGGGCTCCTTGAGCAAAGTCAGCTTGAGCTTGCTGATGAAGTGAATGGTATCATCAACGGCAATGCCGAAAGCAATGGTGAAGATGATGCTGGTACTCACTTTCATACTGACGCCGGCCAGCCCCATCACGCCGGCCACAATAAGAATAGGCACCAGATTCGGAATAAGCACCACCAGCGTCATGCGCAAGCTCCGAAACAACGCCAGCACGATGAGCGTCACCATCACAATGTCGATGCTCATGCCCGTTATCATGTTGCGGGTGAGGGTCTCGTTGTTCTTGTCAATGAGGTTGGCCGAGCCCGTAAGGCGGGTTTGCAGAACCCGAGGGTCGGTATTTTCGCGCAGGAAAGTGCGCAGCCCAGCGTTCAGCTTATCGGCCCGAATGCTGCCCACGTCCGGCATGCGGCCCGTCAGGCGGCCTTCCGAGTTATCGGGCAGCACCAGCGCCCGAAACTCGGGCTTCTTGCGAAACAGCCTGATTTTAGAGGTAATACGCCGTAGCTCCGCCTCGGAATCGGGCAGGCGGTACTCGCTGAGCAAGCCACCGTTCAGGGCCTTGCGCACCGATTTGACGAGCGTGACCGGCGAGGCCACGAAGTTCAAACCGAAATCCTGCGTTAGATACCGCTCAATCTCTTCGGTTTCGCGCAGCACCGCTAAGTCGTAGATGGTGCGGCCGGGGGCGGGCTTCAGGTCCAGCTCGAAGGGCCGGACCCCGGCAAACTGCCGCTCGAAAAACTGGAAATCCAGCTTCACCGGGTCGTTCTTGGAGAGGTCGTCGAGCAGGGCGGAGTTGATGCGAATGCGCGAAGCCGAGGCCACCGAGCCAATCAGCAGCAGCGCACTGATGCCTACCACCCACTGCCGCCGCGCCAGTACGTTCCGAAACAGCTGCCCCAGCACCCGGTCCCAACTGTGGCCATCTTCGCGCGGCACCCGCAGCTGCGGCTTGCGCAATAGCAGCAGCATGGCCGGCAGCAGCGTGAAGCTCAGGGCAAACGTGAGCAGCACCGCAATGCCCGTAAAGAGCCCGAAATTATAAATCGGCCGAATCGTGCTGGTCATCAGCGTAAAGAAGCCGATGCTGGTCGTCAGGGCCGAAAGCCCCGAGCCAAACCCCGATTCCTTGAGCGCAATCCACAGCGAGTCCTTCTTACTAGCGCCATAGCCCAGCTCGGTTACGTAGCGCGTGATGATGTGAATGGTATCCGACATGCCCACCACGAACAGCATCACCGGCAGCAAAGCCGTCATCAAATCAATGCTCACGCCGCAGGCACTCATCAGCCCAAGGCCCCACAAGATGGCGCCCAGCACCACCACCAGCGGCAGCACCACGCCCCACCACGTCCGGAAGGTGAGCCACAGCAGCCCCGTCACGAGTACCACCGAGAGGCTCATAAACACGAGCAGCTCCATTTGCAGGCGGTCCACGAACACCGATTGAGCCACCATCTTACCGGCCATGTGGTACTCGCTTTCCTGGAAGTCCTGGCGCTTCAACTCCGTGCGCACCGCCGCCAGCAACGAGTCGCCGGGCGGCTTGCTGAGGTTGGGCGAGGTCTGGAAGAGCACCGTCACGGCGCGGGCATCCCGCGAAATCAGGTTGCCCACCAGCCCCGGCGTGCGGTACACCAGGGCCGAGTCCTGCGCCCGGCGGCTGGGGTCGTGGGGGTTCAGATACGGAATGTTGAACACGCCCAGGCCCTCTACCACCGGGTTGCTGGCCGTGGTGGGCGAAGAAACCTGCGTTACGTGCCGCCGCTGCGCAATAAAGCGCGTCAGCGAATCGACGCGGGCCAGAAACCGGGGCTCGAACACGGTTTGGCCAGTTGGGGCTTCCAGGCCGAGCAGCACGTAGTCGTTGTCGTTGCCGAAGCGGGCAGAGTACTGCTGGTAGTAGTCCAGGTCCGGGTCGCCGGCGGGGTAGAAGTCGTTGAAGTTGTAGTTGAACCGTAGCTGCGCCACGAAAAACAACGCCAGCCCCGACACCAGGGCCAGAGCGAGCAAGACACTGTAACTCAGTTTACGAAGCGGCATAGAGGGTACCACCAAGCTCCAGCTCAGTGAATCGTTGAACGACGAAATAACACGCCGTGGCAACAAAGAACGTTCGACGAGGCGCAAAGCTGGAGCTAGGCGCAACTTTGTATGACCTTATTTGCTACCTTAGATTCGGCGGCTATCAAGGGTAAGGCACAGGGAAGCCAACCGCCGTTTTCCTCGTTTTGTTTCCACTTTCATTGTAATAAGCTTATGAAAAACGTACTGCTTGCTCTCGCCTTATTCGCCTTCGTAGGCACGGTTTCGGCCAACGGCGATAAAGACACCAAGAAAAGCAAAAAAAGCGTAGCCAAAACGGAGTGTTCGGAAGCGCAGAAAACCGCTATGGGCGGCTCGTGCTGCATGAAGAAAAGCGCCAAAACCGCGGCCGTAACGCCCGCGCCGACGGTTGCCCCAGTGGCGAAGTCGTTGTAGGAATGAAGAGAAAACAGCAATCCAACAGCCCTGGCTTACCAAAGCCAGGGCTGTTATTGTTAATACTTCTGCTTGTTGGTAATAGTGCTTTAGCCCAGACGTCGTTCAATCGATGGGATGCACAGCCAATGCCTACTCCTAAGCCAACTGCATCTGCTAAACAACGAGGTAGTCAGATCGTCCAGGCTAAAGTGCGGCAGGATTCGCTAGCTAGAATCCAACAGGTGCGCAATGATTCGTTGCGTCTCGTTGCCGATTTGGCTCAAATACCTCTTTTGCCCCGAGGCATTGGGCGGCGGATAAAAGAAAATCAAACAGTATCTGGGGATAACAATTACTACGAATACATACGGAAGGGAATTCGGTACCCTAGCGAAGCAATACGTGCTGAAACAGAAGGTCAGGTAATTATGCGCCTGAAAATCAATACCAGTGGTAACGTGGTTAGTGCTATTGTCATAGATAATACAATTCCACCAGCCAGCGTAGGGCGAGATGAAATGGTTCGACAAGCTGACTTTTTACTTCATCAGTTGCGGTTTGAGCCTGCGGCTAGCAATACTGAGGAAGAACTTTCAGTTGCCTATAAAATACAATAAGGAACAAGACCCTTTTGTGAGCGAAGTAAAAAATGAGAATATGCGCTAAGTCCACGTAAGGCCCTGAGGCTATACCAGCGACTAGACGCTGTAATAATTTCAAATATTCATAAGCAAACATGAGAATCGCCAATCTGTGGATTTGACCTCTTCCGTTCAAGATTGCTAAGGTTTAGCTAGCAGGATTCAAATGGTAGATTAGTTCTACCTATGCACATTTTCACTGCCAGTTGAAATATGCGCTTGTTTGTAACCTTTCAGTAAATGGTAGGTGTCCCGCAAAAAAATACTCTCTATGGCTGTAAACTGCGGTACCCTAGTCGCCTGTATGTTCATGTTGGTAACCCAATTTGCCTCAGGGCAATCGACTGCACCGGCAACGGGTGGCAATGCCAAAAACCAGCTAGACCTAGTTGTGCAGCGGGAGGGGGAAGCCTTCCTAAAAGAGTTAACCCGAGTGGGGCTTTCGATAGGGATTATCAAGAACAAGCAAACCTACTTCTACAACTTCGGCACCACCGAAAAAGGCACGAGCAAGGCTCCAACCCAAAACACCATCTACGAAATTGGCTCGATCAGCAAAACGTTTACTAGCCTTTTGCTGGCTCAGGCCGTGGGGGAGAAGCGGGTAAGCCTGAATGATGACATCCGGAAGTACTTGGTTGGGGCTTATCCTAATCTAGCTTATGCAGGCAAACCAATCAGATTGGTGCATTTAGCCAATACCACGTCTTCCTTGCCCGACAACCTGCCCGACCTCACTGGTATGCTGCAACAAGCCAATCCCGATTCTATTCCGTTTATTATTCGCAAAGCTTCCAGCCGCTACACCAAGCAGAACTTCTTCGACGACCTGCACACCGTTACGCTAGATACCGTGCCTGGTCTTGTTCCTCGGCATTCCAATGCGGGCGCGCAGCTGTTGGCCTACATCCTGGAAAACGTTTACCAGACCCCGTATGAGCAGTTGCTGGAACAATACATCGAGAAACCACTTCAGATGCAGAGTGCCGCTAGCGCAAAAGCCGGCCACAAACTATTAGCTGTTGGGCACGATGAAAAGGGAAATCGAATGCCTTACCACTCCCTGGAAAAAATCGAGCCGTCGGGTGGTTTGCGCTACAGCGCCGCCGATATGGTGAAGTACCTAGCGCATCAGCTCGCCGAAACCGATAAAGCCGTTGCCTTAAGCCACCAGCCGACATGGGGAAGCCTAGAGGAAGAGGCCATCGGCTTGAATTGGAGCGTGCTTGAAACCACCGACAGCAAACGCAAGCTTCTGCACACGGGCGGCACCTTTGGCTTTGCCAGTTATTGCGCTTTTTACCCAGATCTAGGTTTTGGCATTGTAGTATTGGCCAACGAATCAGACAGGGCCACGCAGGGCCGACTGTGGGCAATGGCAGCCCAGATAGTGGAAGG
>NZ_CAXTBM010000017.1:22841-41144 GCF_964242765.1 uncultured Hymenobacter sp. | reverse complement strand
CTCCAAGCTTTTCAAAACGGCCTGCAAACCAATGACTACCAGCAGGCCCTCGGCGTATTCAAAGCAGTTAAGAAAAAGCATCCTGAACTGCACTTAACCGAAGAGTACGTGAATGAATGGGGGTATAAGCTGGCTCGCCAAGGGAAAACCAAGCAAGCTATCGAGCTATTCAGACTGAATGTGAGTCTGCATCCGGATAACTGGAACACCTACGACAGCTTAGGAGAAGCCTATGAAATGAATGGTGACAGCGCGCTTGCCATCGCAAACTACAAGCAGTCCTTGGCTCTGAATCCAAAGAATGCGGGTGCGGTGGAGCACCTTAAGAAATTGAGTGCAGCGGCCAGCAAGTAATTATTATCGGGGCAATTCCGGCGCAGAACTGTTATAAGAGTAGGCTCGGCGGTTTGTAGGCTCAGGCGTAGCAAAACTGCCGTATCACTTACACTTTAGTTAGCGTCGTATGAGCAAGGAATCAACGGAAACCCAGCACCTGTCGGCGGCCGATACGGACCGCATCATCGAAATGGGCTGGGAAGACAGAACACCATTTGAGGCAATAGAAGCGCAGTTTGGTTTAGCTGAGAAGGAGGTGATTGTCTTGATGCGGAAGACCATGAAAGCCTCTTCGTTCCGGATGTGGCGCCAACGCATGACCGGCCGCAGTACCAAGCACCGCGCTTTGCGAGTTGAGGGCATGGATCATTTCAAATCCAAGCAGCAAAGAAGCATCTCCATGAACAAAATCAGCAAGCGGTAAATTAGCTGAATTGCTTGCATCACTGGAAGAGCCGCCCCGTCAAGGTGGCTTTTTTGGTTTTCGTAATTTCTATTGCGCCGCAAGCATTGCAAGCAATTAGTCTTGTTCGCCTCGGGCTACTTTCTTTACTTTTGAAGTTGTATCCCAACCAGCATTCTTACTCATGCGCCAATACCTCGACCTCGTCCGCCACATCCTCGACCACGGCACCCCGAAAACCGACCGTACCGGCACGGGCACGCTCTCGGTATTTGGCCACCAGATGCGGTTTGATTTGGCCGAGGGCTTTCCGCTGGTTACCACCAAAAAGGTGCACCTGAAGAGCATCATTCAGGAGTTGCTGTGGTTTCTGCGCGGCGATACCAACAACAATTCTTTGGAAGAAGTGGGCGTGAAAATCTGGCGGGAGTGGGCCGATGCCGATGGCAGCCTCGGCCCCATCTACGGGCAGCAGTGGCGCAGCTGGCAAACCCCCGACGGCCACAGCATTGATCAGATAGCCGAAATGGTGCGCCTACTGCGTACGCAGCCCGATTCGCGGCGCATGGTGGTATCGGCCTGGAACGTGGCCGACTTGCCGCAAATGCGCCTTACACCCTGCCACGCGCTGTTTCAATTCTACGTGGCCGAGGGGCGGCTTTCGTGCCAGCTCTACCAGCGCTCCGCCGATGTATTTCTGGGTGTGCCCTTCAATATTGCTTCCTACGCCTTGCTCACGCTCATGATGGCGCAGGTAACCGGCTTGCAGCCCGGAGAGTTCATCTGGACCGGTGGCGACACGCACCTCTACAGCAACCACCTCGAACAAGCGCGTCTTCAACTCAGCCGGGAGCCCCGCCCATTGCCCCAAATGCGCCTCAACTCTGAAGTAAAGGACATTTTCGAGTTTCAATTCGAAGACTTTCAACTGGAAAACTACGAGCCTTGGCCCGCTATCAAAGCTCCTGTGGCGGTATAAGGAGAGCGTCGGAAGCAAAGGGCACGTACTTGCATTGTCTGCTTTATGAACCGGAAACTGAAACAGGCGTCCGGTAGCTAGGTGGCCTGTGCCGTTGCTGGTAGCTGCCTAGTAAGCAGCATCTTGATAAAGGCAAGTTAAGTTGTGGCTATTGCACAATTGCATACAGCAAATGCTTGAGCTTAGGTTTTTACTGGTCGTACATCGTTGTGCTGAGCTTGTTTGCATGCGTGTTTGGCTGCATTTCAAGCCACCTGCCACCTCATCGTAAGAGCAGCTAATAGTTAACTGAATATCTTGGTTCAGCAGGTAAAAATGCAAAACCAAACCTATTGTTTAAATTCAAGTAAATAAAAATAGTGCAATCAAGTTTCTGATACATATCTTACGTGTCATGAACTCAACCGCCCTGTCCCACCAACATCCCAGCCCGCTTTCCCGGCGGCATCGAGCCTTAATTGCTCTGTACTCTTTAGCTGGTAATACCCATGATCGTCTGACAATTCTGCATTTCAATGACGTGACGGAAGAAGACCTAAACGAGTTCGAAGAAAGTTGGCGCGTACTGTGTGAGCGGCCGTTTCACCCCAACTTTTTAATGCCCCGTATCCCAAGCGCGGAGACGGAGTAGGAGCGGAGACGTCGTTTTCCAGCGTATTTCGCCCAAACTGCCTAGTACCCGAATGCCGGCCACGTTGGCCGTGAATACAGTTTCCGCTTGTAGCAAGGCCGCCGGTTGAAACAGTCCTTCCTGACACTCTAGGCCATGTTTTCTGGCTACTTGTAGCAGATGCGCGCGTCGTACCCCGGCCACGCATCCCGTAGCCAAGGCTGGGGTGAACAGGCAATTATCGGTTACCCAGAATACGGCCGCTGACACGCTTTCGGCCACGTGACCGGCCATATCCAGCAAAAGCAGTTCATCGAGGCCCCGTTGGGCTCTTTCCCGTGCGGCCAGCACGTACGTCAAGCTTTCGGGGCCCTTGCAGAAAGAAACCGGCGAAAGCCGGGTTTGCACAGTTTCGGCGAAACCAGCCGCAGCTAGCGGCGCATCGTTGGGTTGAAAAGGGCGCGTTGTGGCCAACCAGTGGCAATTCGTAGTTTCCGGCGTGTAAAGACCGCCGCCGCTACGCCAGAACTGCAACCGAAGGCGGTGAGCATTGCTGGTTGCTAGTCTGCCTAAGGTATGCGTCAGGCTTTCGGCCGTGGCCAGTTCGGATGGCAGCGTAAGGTCTAGTACGGCAGCGGCCCGTTGCATCCGGGCTAGGTGGTGCGGCAGGTAACGGATGGCACCGTTTGTCCACACCAGCGTCTCAAAGAAACCATCATTGAAAAACAATCCCCGATTTGGTAGAGTCAGCGCAAAATCTTCGTCTAGTAGCAGCTGACCGTTGTAGAGGAGCATTTCTTGGAGTGTCTGATTGCTAGTTGTCGCTCAGTAACTGCTCGTTGCTGGTTTCTAGGGCTGTTCTAGCTGCAAGCAAACCAGCAACTCACAGCAATGTAAACCGCTTACCAGGCAGTGCCTTCACTATATTTTGAAATTCAAGGCCAAGGAGCAGGGAAGCTACTTGGTGCATAGGTAACTGTGTTTTCCAGGCTAGGTTATCGATATGCTCTTCTTTTGTGGCTTGCAACACTTCAATAACACGGAACTCGGCTGGCGTAAAATCCGCGGAATCGTGCATCGTAGGGCCCTTATGCTTGCCGTTGAAGTGCAGGGCCGCGTCCCAATTAAGCAATTGTTCTAGGTCCCGGGGCTCGGAATAAAGAGCGGCTTTATTGTTTTTGATTAGCTCGTGACAGCCTTCTGAGGCCGCCGAGCCTAGTGGGCCGGGCACAGCCAGCACGTCCCGGTCGTAGCCCAAAGCCAAGTCGGCCGTGATGAGTGCGCCCCCTTTGCAGGCGGCTTCTATTACTACGGTACCATCGGCAAGGCCGGCGATAATTCGGTTCCGCGCCGGAAAGTTATACTTGTCGGGTTGGGTGCCAAAGGGAAATTCGGTGAGTAGGCCGCCTTGCGTGAGCATCTTTTCGGCAGTTTTGCGATGCGCATGGGGGTAGATAATATCGAGGCCCGTGGCCATGACGCCCACAGTTTCCAATCCTTCCTGCAAAGCCGCACGGTGGGCAGCAATATCGATGCCGTAGGCAAGGCCACTCACTACCAACGGCCTATGTTGCACCAGGCCTTGTACCAGTCGCTCAGTTTGTTCGCGGCCATAATCGGTGGCTTTGCGGGTACCGACTATAGCCAGTGTTTTCGGCTGGTTGAGGTCGGCGGTGCCTTGGTAATAGAGCAGGGCGGGCGCATCGGCAATCTGCTTTAGCCGCGTCGGGAACAGCTTGCTGGTATAGAAAAGCACTTGTACAGCTTCTTTCTCGGCTTTCCTTACAATAGCCTCGGCCTGTTGCAAAGCCGCCGTACGGTCGGACCCGGTCAGGATAGCCACCGTGGCCGGCCCCACCCCCGGAACCTTACGCAGTTTGCCGGGTGGCAGGTGCAGCACGTTTTTAGCCGAGCCACCGTAGCTCATCAGTTGCCGCGTTAGCTGCGGCCCGATGCCAGGAAAGAGAGTAAGAGCGACTTCGTAAAGGAGAGTATCATCGGTGGTAAGTACAGGCATAACGTAAATAGAACTAGGCAGTAAGGCTGATAGTAGAATAAGCTGTTGTATAAATATTTGCGTGTCATCCTGTGCTCGTGCAGGGTGACAGATAAGTAGGAGAACGGAATTTTATTCCGCTTTCCCAATGGCATCTAGCTCTTTCTTCATCGTCACCAAAAACTTGCGCACTTTTTCCAGGCTCTGAATCACGTCGATTTTCTCTTTGAGCTGGGGCCCTTTCTGCTTGATCATCTCGCGCGCACCCGGAATGGTGTAGCCGCGTTCCTTCACGAGGTGGTAGATGGTACGAAAAATATCGATGTCCTGCGGGGTGTAGAGGCGGTTGCCTTTCTTGCTTTTGCGCGGCCGCAGCTCCTCGAATTCGGTTTCCCAGAACCGGATCAGCGACGGGGCCACGTTGAACTGCGCCGCTACTTCGCCGATAGTAAAGTATTGCTTTTCGATGTCGCGCTCTTTATAGGGCATAGAAGGGGTGGTGGCGCAAGATTAGGTGGGAGGGGCGCGGGAAAGACTGTCCGAAGATAAAGGGGAAGAAAGCAACACCACGTAAAGCGGCGGCTAAATTACTTGAGCTTGTACTTTTTACTTACTTCATCGTATATCAGGAGCAAGTCGTTGGCGCTGCCCTGCTTGTCGAAAATCTGTTCCCAGGTGTTCAGCGGCTCCCAGATGAAGGTGCCCTTGCCTTTGTTGCCGGGCAGATTAAACGCTATATCGTTTACCTCACGCTTGCGTTCCGAATACTCCACTACCACAATGTCCTGCGGGTAACGACTGGCCAGATCGGTAAGGTTGCGTTGCAACTCGGGCAAGGTGCGGTGCCACTTCGGGTAATACGACTGGCCGATAACGTCGCACGTCACCCCGCGGGCAAACATGTGGTCCAGCCAGTACACCGATTGCTCGTTCTGGCCGCCCAGCGCAATGTGCATCATCACGATGCTAGCCGGCGCAACTTCGCGCACGGCCGCAACGCCGGCTTTCAGCAACGCCGCCAGGTTGTCGAGCTTGGCTACGCTGTCGGCGCTGTGTACATCCCCATCGGGCCAGAGCAGGCCGTGGTTGATTTCATTGCCTACCTGCACCATATCGGGCGGGGTGCCCTGCGCTTTAAGGGCTAGCAATACGTCGCGGGTGTAGTCGTGCACGGCTTGGGTGAGCTGCGGGCCGTGCAAGTCCTTCCAGGCCTCGGGCTTGAACTGTTTCTGGGGGTCAGCCCAGGTGTCGCTGTAGTGGAAGTCGAGCAGCAGCTTCAGGCCCGCCTTCTTGGTGCGGGTGGCCATTTGCAGAGTGTGGGCTAAGTCGCAGAAACCTTTCTGGGGCGAGTAGCCGCTGTCGGCCGCCGGGTTGTTGAACAGGCGCAGCCGGACGTAATTAAAGCCGTGGTCTTTCAGAATCTGGATGGCGTCTTTCTGCTGGCCTTTATCCGAAAACTTGACGCCTCGTGCTTCTAGCTGCGGCAGAAAAGAAATATCGGCCCCTAGCATCTTCCCGATCTTTTTCTTGGACCCCGCCGGGCGCGCTGTCTGCTTGGTAGGTTGGGCCGGCTTAATGCCCTGTGCTTGAGCAGCAGAAGCCGCGCAGAAAACAGCAAACAGCAAGCCGATACACAGCCGCAGGTACGGGCCCGGGTGGGGAAATGACCGGCGCGAAAGAGAGAGGACGCTCATGAGGGGAAGTGGGCAGGGAAAGAAAAGCATTCCAGCAGGCACTGCTTCGACTTCCAGGTGAAGTGGCTACCTTTGCAGAAATGCCTTCTGGCCCGGTTATTTGGGTTTCTGAAGCTGCAAAGTAGCCAAAATTGCCGCCGTCGCCAATCCTGCGGTCCGTTCTTATCTCTCCCTCATGTCACTGCCCACCGCCAGCCACGTCCGCCAGCAATTCCTTGATTTTTTTGCTTCCAAAGGCCATCACATCGTGCCCTCGGCCCCGATTGTGGTGAAGGACGACCCGACGCTGCTGTTCATCAACTCGGGCATGGCCCCGTTCAAGGATTACTTTCTCGGCAACAAGCCCGCCCCCTTCAAGCGTATCGCCGACACCCAAAAGTGTTTGCGCGTATCGGGCAAGCACAACGACCTGGAAGAGGTAGGCTACGACACCTACCACCACACCATGTTCGAGATGCTCGGCAACTGGTCGTTCGGGGATTACTTCAAGAAAGACGCCATCGATTGGGCCTGGGAACTGCTCACCGACGTGTTCAAGCTGCCCAAAGACCGGCTCTACGTCACGTACTTCGAGGGCGACCAGGGCGACGGCCTCGGCCCCGATACCGAGACGCAGGAGCTGTGGCGCAAGTACGTGGACGAGCAGCGCATTCTGCCCGGCAACAAGAAGGACAACTTCTGGGAGATGGGCGATACGGGCCCGTGCGGACCTTGCACCGAAATCCACATCGATCTGCGCGACGAGGCGGAAGTAGCCGCCAAATCGGGCCGCGAACTGGTGAATGCCGACCACCCGCAAGTGGTGGAAATCTGGAACAACGTGTTCATGGAGTTCCAGCGGATGGCCGATAAGTCGCTGGTGAAACTGCCTCAGCAGAACGTAGATACGGGCATGGGCTTCGAGCGTTTGATGATGGCCGTATCGGGCGTGAAGTCCAACTACGACACCGACGTGTTTCAGCCGCTCATCCAGTTCATTGCGGCCGAAGCCGGCGTGCAATATCACGGCACTTCCCCGGCCACGGTCAACGACCAGCCCGCCACCGAAAACGAAAAAACCGACATTGCCATCCGGGTTATTGCCGACCACATTCGGACTATCAGCTTCACCATTGCCGATGGGCAGTTGCCGAGCAACGTCAAGGCTGGCTACGTAATCCGCCGCATTCTGCGCCGGGCGGTGCGCTACGCCTTCTCGTCGCTGAACCAGAAGCAGCCCTTCTTATACAAGCTAGTGCCCGTGCTGGCCGACCAGATGCGCAGCATCTTCCCCGAGCTAAAGCAGCAGCAGCAGTTTGTGCAGCGCGTGATTGAAGAAGAGGAAATTGCGTTCCTGAAAACGCTGGAAACCGGTTTGCGCCGCCTCGATGCCCTCGAAGAAACCGCCAAAGCCAACGGCAACCGCATCGACGGCAAAACCGCCTTCGAGCTGTCCGATACGTTTGGTTTCCCACTAGACCTTACGGCCCTCATTGCCCGCGAAAAGGGCTTGACGGTAGATGAAGAGGGCTTCAAGAAAGAGCTGGAAGCCCAGAAAAACCGTTCCCGCAATGCCCAGGAGGCCGAGCAGAGCGACTGGACCGTTGTGACGCCCTCGGAAGAGCAGCCCGCTTTTGTGGGCTACGACCAGGACGAGGCGCCGGCCCGCATCCTGCGCTACCGCCGCACCGACCGCAAAGGCAAAACCGAGTACCAAGTGGTGCTCGACCAGACGCCGTTCTACGCCGAATCGGGCGGGCAGATTGGCGATACAGGTTACCTGGAGTCGCCGCTGAGCAAGGTGCGCGTGCTGGACACCAAGAAGGAAAACGACCTGATCGTACACACGGTGCTGGACTTGCCCGAAGACCTGAACGCCGAGTTCACGGCCCGCTACGACCACGCCCGCCGCGCCCAAATCCAGCGCAACCACACGGCCACCCACCTGCTGCAAGCCGCCCTCCGCGACGTGGTCGGCTCGCACGTGGCCCAGAAAGGCTCGCTCGTGAACGAGAAGCTGCTACGTTTCGACTTCTCGCACTTCACCAAAGTCACCGACGACCAGCTGCGGCAGGTGGAAACCATTGTCAACGAGAAGATCCGCCAGCAAATTCCGCTCGACGAGCGCCGCAACGTGCCCATTGCCGACGCGAAAAGCCTAGGGGCTACGGCGCTGTTTGGCGAGAAGTACGGCGAGTTCGTGCGCGTCATCACCTTCGACCGTGACTTCTCGGTGGAGCTGTGCGGTGGCACCCACGTGCGCACTACCGGCGACATCGGCTACTTTAAAATCACGGCTGAAAGCGCCGTGGGCGCGGGTGTGCGCCGCATCGAAGCCGTAACGGCCGAGGCTGCCGAAAGCTACGTGAATCAGCAGCTCGATTTGCTGGCCCAGGTACGTGAGGCGCTCGGCAATCCGCAGCTGCTGCTGACCAGCATCGAGAAGCTGAGTGAGGAAACGGCCAGCTTGCGCAAGCAAATTGAGTTGTTTGCGCAGCAAAGCATCAACCAGCAGAAAGAGCAGTTGGCGGGCCAGGTGAAACCACTCGGCGGCGTGAACTTCCTGGCGGCTCAAGTGCAGGTAACCTCGGCCGACGGCCTCAAGACCTTGGCGTTCAACCTACGTCAGGCGGTGCCTAACCTCATAGCCGTCCTCGGCGCTGAAATCGACGGTAAGCCGCAACTGGCCGTTATGCTCGACGACGAACTGGCCAAAGCCGGTAAGCTCAACGCTAGCACGTTGGTACGCGAGTTGGCCAAGGAAATCCAGGGCGGCGGCGGCGGCCAGCCATTCTTTGCCACGGCCGGCGGCAAGAATGTAGCTGGGCTGGGTGCGGCTATCAGCAAAGCGGAGGAGTTGGTTAGCAAGGCATTGTAGCCTCGGCTGACCGGTTGAAACTGTAAGTAAAATGCAGGTGGACGGTCGTTCACCTGCATTTGTTTTTTGTATTAAGCTAATTCACTGCAAGTAGCAGTTGCGCATATCCATTCGGTACACTATCCTCGCTTGGCTGGCTTGTGGCATCTTTCTATAAGCGAGAAGACGTTAAAAACAGAAGGCTTACTCGTAGGATTTTATAAGATAAAATGAGGATAATAGTACGAGTTAACTGTTGAGTTTATACTACCTTTATTCTTGAATATAGTAGCAAGCCATTCATTTAGGTGAAGAAATATCTCCTGCTCTTAGAGTTTACAATCGGTAGTGTGTGCGTGACAGTATCGTCAGCCAATGCCCAACCCATAAAGGCGTATTTCAAGGACCAGTCGGGCAACCACAGCGCCTTCGGTTTTGGGAGCAGCCATCAGGTGCGCACCGGTACTATGCGCGGCGCTGATGGGGCAGGCGTGATTACCCGGTATTTCGCAAGCGGGCAGAAGCCAGAGGAAATACCTTACCAGCTTCTGCGTAAAAACGAGCTGCACGGGACGCAAACCCGCTGGTTTGAAAACGGCCCGGTGCAGGCCACCGAGCAGTACACTAACAGCCAGCGGCACGGCCAATTACTGACCTATTACCCTGATGGCACGCTGCGGCGCCGAGAAGAATTCCAGAACGGCAAGCAAATGAAAGCTGAGTGCTTTGCCGCCAACGGCAGGCCCGCAGCCTATTTCGATTACTTGCAATTTACTGAATACCGCGGCGGCCTCGCAAACTTGCTCGCAACCATTCAGAGCAGCACCCGCTACCCCAAAGATGCCTTGCGCAAACAGCAGGAAGGGAAGGTGGTCCCTGATTTTGTGGTGAACAGCCTCTGCGGCTGGACTCCCGCTCAGCTCGATGGCAACCCTACTGACGTGGTATTCACGCTGCCGGTTAGTTTTCTTATTCGTTGATTTTACTTTTCTCCATTTCACACCTAGCTTAACTATGCGTTTCTTTACTCTTACCACGGCCGTGTTGGCGGCCGGTTTCTCTATCAGTGCTTCGGCCCAGGTTTTCACCGACCCCGGTGCCTATAACAATGCTATTGTGGCCGAGCAGCGGGCTATGCTCAAGAAAAACCTGCGCTACATCAGCAAATCGGCCCACTCCGACAACGAGAAAAAGATTGATGCCAAGCGCCTCGACCTGATCAAGCAAACCGAGGCTTCGCTGAACAAAGTGGCCAAGATGCCCGCCTTCCAGGACGACAAAGGACTCAAAGAGCAAACCACGGAGGCGTTTTATCAGCTGCTGAAGGTGTACTCCGAAGACTACAAGGCCGTGGACATGCTGGCCGCTACCCGCACGGCGACCATCGAAAACATGGAGCAGTACTTTAAGCTTCAGGAAGTTGCCGAAGCCAAGCTCCAGGTGGTCAACGACAGTGTGGATGCCGCCCAGCGCCGGTTTGCCCAGCGCCACAAGATGACCATCTCCGAAGACCCCGAAGGCAAGCGCCTAGCCAACTATATGCGGCAGGTTTCGGAAGTGAATAGCTATCAGCACCAAGTATACCTGGTGCAATTCCGGGTGGAAAAGGCCAATGCCCGTCTTACTGATGCCTTAGGCTCCCAGAATGCGGAGGCCTTCGAACAGGCTCGGTTGCAGCTTATTGAAGATACCAACAAAGCGGTGGCGGGCCTTACGGCTATTGCGCCCTTCCGAGGTAAAGACGCCCACTACCGCGACGCGGCCCGCAACTTGGTGAAGTTCTACGCAACTTTCGCCGTCAATCAGGCGGCCCAGATGAAAGTGCTGCTGGAACGCAAAGACAGCTTCACCAAAGCCGATGCCGACAAGTTTAACGGCTTCATCAATCTCTATAACTCGCAGAACCAGAAGCTGTCTACGGCCTACAACCAAGCCGGCAGCAATTTCCAGGCTACGTACATTCCAGTGTTCAACGACTAGCAGTAGCGCGTTTGCTAGTGCTCCGTCTAGGACGTTCAGGACAGCAATAGGACAGCAAAGGGCCTTTTTAGGTCGGAACAGGGGTTGCAACCGCGCCTCGTTCCGATGTAGAAAGGCCTTTTTGCACTTCTTAAAGGGATACATTTTCTCGGATAGATAGTTTTAACTTGCAGCTCCGGCGGCCTACCCGCCTAATTACTACGTATGGACGAAAGCATCAAAGCGAAATATCAGCCTGTCATCGGCCTCGAAGTGCACGCGCAGCTGCTCACGCACAGCAAAATGTACTCTTCCGACGAGAACGAGTACGGCGCGCTGCCCAACAACAACTTGAGCGTGATTACGCTCGGCCACCCCGGTACGCTGCCCCGCGTCAACCACACGGCCGTAGAATACGCCATGAAAATGGGTTTGGCTACCAATTGCCACATCCGCCGCGACAACCTGTTTGCGCGCAAAAACTACTTCTATCCCGACCTGCCGAAGGGCTACCAGATAACGCAGGACAAAACGCCCATCTGCTACGAAGGTCACGTAGAAGTGCGCCTTTCCGACGGTTCCACCAAGCAAATCGGCGTGACGCGCATTCACATGGAGGAAGACGCCGGCAAGAGTATGCACTTGGCCGGCGAGGTGGAAACTCTCGTGGACTTGAACCGCGCAGGCGTGCCGCTGATTGAAATCGTGTCGGAGCCGGACATTCGGACTTCGGAGGAAGCGTATGCTTACCTCACCGAAATCAAGAAGCTAGTGGAGTACCTGGAAATCTGCGACGGCAACATGGAAGAAGGGTCGTTGCGCTGCGACGCCAACATCTCGGTGATGCTGCACGGGGCCGACAAGTTTGGCACCAAGGTGGAGGTGAAGAATATGAACTCGTTCCGCAACGTGCAGCGCGCCATCGACTACGAAATCGAGCGGCAGATCAAGATGTTGGAACGTGGCGAAGTTATCGACAGCGAAACCCGTGGCTTCGACGCGACTACCGGCACTACGGGCGGGCAGCGGAGCAAGGAAACGATGAACGACTACCGCTACTTCCCGGAGCCCGATTTGCCCCCGGTAATCATCGATGATGAGTGGCTGCACCGCGTGCAGCAGGAGCTGCCGGCCCTGCCGCAGCAGCTTTACGCCCGCTTCACCGGCGAGCTAGGCCTCTCTGATTACGATGCCTCGGTGCTGACGGTGGAGAAGGACGTGGCGTTGTTCTTCGATGAGTTGACCCGCCTGACCCCGAACGCCAAAGCCGCGGCCAACTGGGTGCAAGGCCCGGTGAAGTCGTTCTTGAACGAGCGCGCCCTCACCATGGCGGAGTTTCCGCTCACTACGCAGCACCTGGCCGACATCATTCAGCTTATCGACGCCAACCAAGTCAGCCACTCGGTAGCCTCCAAGCAGCTCTTCCCGTACCTGCTCGATAACCCCGCGCAAACCCCCGCCGCCGCGGCCGAAGCCCAGGGTTTGTTGCAGCAGTCGGACAGCGGCGCGCTGGAAACTATGATTCAGCAGGTACTGGACGCCAACCCGGCTAAGGTCGCCGAGTACCGCGCCGGCAAGAAGTCGTTGACCGGCATGTTTATGGGGGAGCTGATGAAGCTGACCGGTGGCAAAGCCGACCCCAAACTGGCTAACCAGCTGTTGCGTCAGAAGCTGGACGCTTAACCAGCAAGCAATTACCCATCAGAAAAGCACAGGCGACTGAAGTCGCCTGTGCTTTTTATTTATACATTGTTCTATACTAAATAGCTATAATCATGTTTTCGAGACTCTATCTGCCGCTAGTTCTTGCCTTGGGTTTAGGCAGCAGTTATACTACAACTATTCCTGCGGTTACGGACGCTGGCTCTATCAGTGCTGCGGGTGGTTATGAACTACGAGGTACCCTACTAAATGCGCCGCTTGGCATCAAGGTGGTTATGGTTGATAGCCATGAAGGCAAGCATACGCACTTGGATTCAACCCAGGTTGATGCCAACGGGCAGTTTGTATTACGAGGCAAAGTTCCAGAGCCCGCTCTCTATCAGCTACATGTGGGCAAGGAGCGGCTGACGATGCCGTTGCTGGTGCCATTGGCGAACAACGTACAGCTGCGCTTAACCGGTGATGCCGCGCAGCTAAGCACTACCTATTGGTTGGAGGGTTCGCCGGAAGCGGCGTTGCTGCTACAGTTTCGGGCATTGCGTACGCGAGCAAGTATGCAGTACGTGGCGGCTATGGTGGAAAAGCGCAGCAAGGAGAACGTGCCTATGGCAACGCCCAATGAGCCTCCAAGGATGGATGAAGGTCTGATGCAAGCAAGTCGGGAGTTGCAGGCAGCAGCCAACAAGCAGTTGATACGGCAGAATACAAGCTCGTATGTGGCCGCCTATCAGGTAACTACTTTGGCGCGGGATGAAAAGCAGCGGCCTTTCGTTGACTCTATGGCTATTCGTTTTCAGCAAGCGCTGCCAAACTCCCGTTACACCAAGTACCTGGCCGACCATATGCGCAAGGCGGGCGCTACGGCCATTGGCAAGTTGGCTCCCGACGTGAAGCTGACTACGCCGGAGGGCAAGGAACTAGCCTTGTCATCGCTGCGCGGCAAGTACGTGCTGATTGATTTCTGGGCATCATGGTGCGGGCCGTGCCGTCAGGAAAACCCGAGTGTTATCAAGCTATATCAGAAGTATAAAGACAAAGGTTTCGATATCTATAGCATTTCCCTGGACGACTCGAAAGAGAAATGGGTGAAGGCTATTGCGACGGATGGGTTGCCGTGGAAGCACGTATCGGATTTGAAAGGCTGGAAAAGCGCGGCGGGAGTGGCCTACGGGGTGGAGTCGATTCCCCAAACGTTGCTGCTCGACCCCAAAGGACACATTGTGGCCAAAAACCTGCGCGGGCCGGAATTGGAAGTGAAAATTGCTTCTCTGCTGCCCTAGCCAAGGCGGTTGCAACTCCTCCAGGAACTAAGGCGGGCCTTTTCGGTTTTCAGTAGCAAGTACCAAGTAGGACAGGTGGCAAGTATTTTTGCATTCGCGCTTAAATCGGCAACTTGCGGCCCCTACGCTCGATACTTGCTAACTAGTCCGCCGGCTTGGTACCGGCGCTTTCGTCTGAGATGATACAAAATATGAAAAGCTTTCTGTTGATCGGGGCTGTGCTGGGCATGGCCAACGCCTGCAACAAAGCCACGCCGCCCACCACCGGTACGGCTGCCACTGGCACCGGCTACCAGATCACCGGCCAACTCACCAATGCGCCGGCCGGCGCCAAAGTATACCTCGCCGAGTTAGGCGACACCCAGTTTATTTCGCGCGACACAGCCGCCGTGGATGAAAAAGGGGAGTTCAAATTTACGGGCACGGTGCCGGAAACCGGATTGTATCAAGTGAAGGTAAACGACCAAAACCAGGTGCTCATAGCCTTGGCCAACGGCAGCAACCTCTCCTTAACCGGCGACGCCCAGAAGCTAAGCGACTCCTACACCGTGAAAGGCTCGAAAGACTCGGAGGTGTTGCAGCAACTCAGCCGCACGATGTTGCAGTCGAAGACGCAAATGGGACAGTTGGAGCAACGCTACAACCAGAACGCCCAGGCCGGCCGCTCCGATTCGATGCAGCGCATAGAAAAGCAATTTTATGCCTTGCAAGCCAGCGGCACCGAAGGCATAAAAAAGCTGATACGGGCAAACCCCGGTTCGGTGGTGTCGGGTTTTGTAGTGGCTAACCTAATCAATCCCGACGAGCAGTTTGCTTTCGCTGACTCGATGACGACGGTGTTCAAAACCACCCAGCCTGAGTCGCGCTACACCAAAGCCTTGGTGGCCAAGCTGGAGCCGATGCGCTCTACCGCTGTGGGTGTGCAAGCGCCGGAAATCAACCTAGCGGCCCCCGACGGTAAGGCAGTGGCGCTAAGCAGTCTACGCGGCAAGTACGTGCTAATTGATTTCTGGGCGTCCTGGTGCGGGCCCTGCCGCCGCGAAAACCCCAACGTAGTGAAGGCCTATAATAAGTACAAAGGCAAAGGCTTTGAAATCTACGGCGTGAGCTTCGACCAAGACCGGGAGAAGTGGCTGAAAGCTATTCAGGCCGATGGCCTCATCTGGAAGCACGTTTCCGACCTGAAAGGTTGGGAAAGTGCCGCCGGTCAAACCTACAGCATCAAATCGATTCCCGCCTCGATTCTGCTCGACCCGCAAGGGCGCATTATCGGCAAAAACCTGCGCGGGGAAGCCTTGGAAGCCAAGCTCGCTTCGGTGTTGAGATAATCACCTATAGTCCAGCACAGTACACAAAAAGCCGAGCCCGTACGGGTTCGGCTTTTTGTGTACTGTGCTGGACTGGACTATAGCGCCAAGTAGGTTTATGGGGCCTAGTCTTTGCGAGCTATAATAACAATGTGCCGGGCAGCCGCAGTGCCTGCCATACGACCGGCCCGATGGAGTAGCTTTGCCACTTGGGTGCTGGCAACTATAGGTTCTAGAAGGGCTTTGCCAGGCAGCTTTTTAGCTACTGATTCCAGTAAATACCAAGGTTTGTCGTACAGGTAGCTGGTCGAAACTACCGAAAAGGCACTTTTCTCGATTAAATCGATGTAGCCAGGAAAACGTTCGGGGGTGATATAGTCAGTGAACACCACGTATCCTTCCTTGCGCAAAACCCGGTACGTATCCTGAAGAGCGGCCTGCATCTTTTCATCGCTAAACCACCAACCAATCATTCCGTCGCAGAGCGTAACTACTTCGAAGCTTTCTTCAGCAAAAGGAAGTCCGGGCGTAGTTGTCACGTAATAATGCATCGAGCAGTTGTGCTGAGCGGCTAACTCATCGCACTTTAGCTTGCAGGCTTTCACCGCACTAAGCGAGATGTCGGAGGCATATAGCTCCTTGGTGAAGGGAACAAGGTGCGCGGTCATTAATCCCTGGCTACAGCCCAACTCCAGCAGTGAGGCGGGGTAAGGACAAAACCGGCGCAATTGCTCGACGGTGTAAATGTGCCGGTACAGCTCGCCGCCCCGCCGGCTATAACTCCAAGGTTCAGCTATAGTGCTGTATTGGTTTTCAAACCAAGGGTTATAGTCGTGTTCCTGCGATACAGTTATTCCGTCAAGTAAGCGGTAGCCGCTAATACTAGATGGAGCGTGGGCTTTGTTTTGTTGCATGTCAGCGAGCTAAAAGTAGTGCAACTTTCTCTTTGGAAAGCGTTACTGAGGATGCGATATGGCTTGCCTAAGTAACTAGTGCTGGTCTGAATATAGTGACATAATTACTTATTATAGGTATACGTTTACAGATTTTCCCGGAATTGGGATCTGAAGAATTTGCAAAAACGTCTGTTCAGCTTCCAGACAAGCAAATGGCCGCTGCTTGCCTTAGGCTAGAAACATGCGCTGCATGGCTTGCCAAAGTTGCTTCTTGCGGCCAGCGTCGTATTCCAGCATCTTGATTTCACTGGCTCCCAGAAAGGCGGTGTCGCCGTAAAGTAGCACGGGTTCGTAAGGCTGCGTGGTGTATACTGCTACGTCGAGCAAGTTTTTGCCGAAAGCCAGGAACTGTTTGGCTGCCAGATCTTTGCGTAAAGAACATAGGGCCACTGGAAATTTTTCGTGCTCTACGTTCACGAGCACCACGTCTTCCATTACCAGCCGAATGGCTTTCAGAATATTGTTGAGGAACACGTTGCGGGGTAGCTTTCGAAATTCGTCGGCTGGCAGGCGCACCAAAATCAGCAGGCCATTGGGGTTGCTACCCAGCGTAGCAAACGGAATGTGTGCCACCGGTGACTGGGTGGGCGTAGGCTGAATCCGGCCGGGCTGCGATGCTGGCGCGGCCGGGGCGGCCGGCAACTCCGCTAAAATTGCTGCCGAGAACAGGGGGCCTGGGTCAGCGGCAAGTGTTGCGGGCGTGGGAACCGGCAAAGGAGGGGGCGGAGTTAGGGTAAGGTTGGCCAGGGAGGGTAGTTTGCTTGCGGTAGGAGGAGGTACGGCCGGCCCTATAGGCACAACCGTCGGGGCGGCTTCCACGCGCGGCACCAATGGAGATGGCGGAAGAACAGCCTCCGCAGCAACGGCCGCCACGGCAGTTGCTACCGGCGCGGCAGCGGCTGTCGTGGTGGCCGTTGCTGCCAACTGAGGGGGAGCTACTGACGGGGCAGCCGGTTCCGCTACCACATACAGCGACACATTGGTATAAAAATTCTGAAAGAAAGCAAGTGAATCAGCGGTTGCCATAGAGGAAGTAACAGAACAGCTAAAAAGAGTAGAACAAGAGCAGGTCAGAGTTCATTTTTTGGTAGCAAGTAGACAAGCTGCCGCTTGTTGAGCTACTAAACGAAGTAAGGTCAGCTAAAATAACAGACCGAACCCAATCATAGTGTTGAAGTATAATTTGCCGCCTTAGCCCGCGGGAGCTTATGACACGTTTGCCTACGTCAGGTTACTCCTGGAGCCATACGGAATGATTACACTCGTTATTCCGTGTGCTTCCTGATCGGGACCTGCACGTACGCCGAGGGGCTGTTGTAAAGGCTTTTTGGCGTTTCCGGTGCCCTCGCTCTTCGGCGTTAATCGGGGGGCCCTGGCACTGACTGATCCAACTACGGTTGCCCTGCTATGGTGGCGGCCGAAGGTGGAAATCTGGCTGCGGGGAATATAGCCTCGGCCGTTGGCAGCAATACCTACGTGTATCTGGCCGGGTACTTTGAGCCGCCATTCCGGATATGGTGCCGCTGACTTGTTTGAGCAGGACGTGTTTAACTTGTTTGTGTTTGTGACGGCCTCACTGGTATACCAGCGGAGTAGTTGGCCTTACTATGCTCTGAGTTATTCCAGGTCGAATAAGGCTCGTAGCTCAGTGGCTTCGGCGGGCTTCATGCGGCCTCCGAGCACTAGTCGCAGCTGGCGCCGGCGCAGGGCGCCTTCGTAGAGCTGAACTTCCTCTGGGGTTTCGGGCACGGCCTCTGGCACATCAATCGGGCGGCCTGACTGGTCGACGGCGACAAAAGTGAAAAAGGCCTCGTTGGTTTTCATCTTAGTTCCGCTCGGAATATCCTCGGCCCATACATCAATATGTACTTCCATGCTCGAACTAAACGCGCGCGTCACCTGGGCTTGCAACGTTACCACGCTGCCTAGCCGGATAGCATCACGAAACGATACGTTGTCGACGGATGCGGTTACTACGATGCGGTTGGAGTGTTTTTGAGCGGCAATAGCGGCGGCAATATCCATCAGGTGCATCATGTGGCCACCCATCAGGTTGTTGAGCGTGTTGGTGTCGTTGGGTAGCACCAACTCAGTCATTATAACGAACGAGTCCTTTACGGGCCTTTGTTTGCGCATCATGCGAAGAAATTCTCGGAGAAGTGAATGCTGCAAAGATAGGCTGCGTGGCTGGAGTCCGAAGCGTCAAGGCCACGCATCATCAAACAACGTTTTTGCTGTGGGGCGTGCTTATTCTTCGGAATGCGGGAAGGTGTAAGCGTAAACTA
>NZ_CAXTBM010000017.1:0-22831 GCF_964242765.1 uncultured Hymenobacter sp. | reverse complement strand
GACGATGCCCCTGGAAAAGCCCTAGTACCGCAAGGCGCTAGGGCTTTTCCAGGGGCATAGCGTACTAGATATAAACTACTGCACCAACACTTTTGTGGTGAACGTCTGGGTGCCAAGGGTGAGGTGCACTACGTACACCCCAGCGGGCAGCGCGGCCCCGTTAACGTTTTGCAAACGAATGGATTGGGCTCCAGCGCCATACATTTTGGGCGCCGTGCTTACCACTTCGCGGCCTAGCAGATCCGTTACGCGAACTTGGGCCCGCTCGGCACCAACGAGCGTAAAATGCACCGCCGTTTCAACCGTTAGCGGATTGGGGTAGACGCGAATACCACGGCGAGCCATTTCCGCCTCTTGCGTGCCCAGTATCGCCTGGTCGATGATGCGCAGGTTGTCGATATAGAGCGGGTTGCCACCGCCACTTGTTGCCTCCAGGCGCACCAAGAGGCGTTCGGTGGTGGGCGCCAGTACGGGTAGTGGCAGCGTAAAAGTCTGCCAATCGGCCGCTGCGGTGGGTACATACCCAATCTGTACGAGAGTGCCCTTGGTGTTGAGCGCGGCCGTATTGTACGTCTGCAACGTGCTCCAGTTAACGCCGCAATCAGTACTGTACGACACGCGCAACTGGTCGGTGACGGTGGCCGAGCGAAGGGCATAGGCCCGGTCGAAGAGCAGCGCCGCGGTACCGGGTATACTCGTCAGGTTGATGTTGGGCGAGACAAGCGTGCTCACCGTACCGCTTGTCAAGGAGTTGTTGCGAACCCGCAGGAAAGCGGTGCCCGCACTTGCCGTACCGGTGGCCCGTTCCCAGCTAAGAGCTTGGCTGCTGGCCTGCGAAGAAGTGATTTGCCAGTTACGAATTAACGTGCCGGGTACGTTTTGCGGAAAGGCTACGTTTTCGAACGACTCCACTAGCGGGGCCCGCTCGCCGGAGTTGGCACCCTGCACCCGGATTAGCTCGGTGCGCGTGAGGGTGTCGCGGCCTTCGGGAGTAATCACAATAAGCGTCACGTTGTAGCTGCCGGGCGTTGGGTACGTAACGGTGGGGTTGCGCTGGGTGCTGGTAGCAGGCTGGCCGCCCGCAAAGCGCCAGTCGAACTGCGTGGTGAGCGGATTGTAAGTGTAGTTGTAAGAGTAGTCGTTGAAGGTGATGACCGTGCCCTCGCACGTAGACGAGCGGTTGGGTTGGAAGGCGGCTACCGGGGCGCACGGTACGGCAAGGTAGCCGTCGTTGGTACCCGTAGCTTGCAGATTAGCCGCCGATACCAACGTAGCGCGGCATGTGAGGGCCAGGGAGGCCCGCATCACCACTTTCTGGCCGGTCGTGAACATGGCGGCGCAACTAGCGTAGTCCATGTAGTTTTGCACGTTGGCCAGAATGCCGGTCGGGTTGTTGTTGGGCGTGGTGGAGCCGACGGTGCTGTTGGGGTTGCATGGCCGGTAAGTGGTTGACGGACAGCCTTGGCCATTTATCCCCGAGGTGTTGGGCGTATCGGCAATACCATCATCGAGGGCACAGTTGGCAGCGTCGCCAGGCGTATTGGTATTGCCCCAGGTGTGCGGCAGCCCAAAGTAGTGGCCTACTTCGTGGGTGAGGGAGCGGTTGCAGAGGTTGGAGCCGCACGAACGCCCGATGCTGCCGAACTGAGAATCCAGCAGCACAATGCCGTCGATGGTGGCCCCGGGGCAGGGCAGGTACGAGTAGCCGCCCGCGCCGGAAGCAATATTATCGACCACCCAAATGTTGAGGTAACGGCTCGGGTCCCAGCGAACCAAGTCTTTCACGTTGTTGTCGGCCGAGGCGGTTAGGGCCGAATACGTGCGGGTAATGCCGTTGGTGCAGTTACCGTTGGGGTCGAGCTTGGCCAGCCGAAAACGAAAGCCGATGTTGGCGTAGATAGGCTGGAAGTCGGCAATAACCGTACTCGTGTCGCGGTTGGTTTTACTGTAATCTTCGTTGAGGATGCGGAGGGCATCGTTTATCTGCTGATCAGTGACGTTGTTGCCACCCCCCGTATGAATGACGTGTACAACTACCGGCACGGTCACGTCGGGCTGGGCGAGCAGACGGGCTTCGTCCGTGGCCGACAGCATGGCCGTTTGCCGCAGGAATGCTCGGTACTCTTGCTCGGCCGCCGGATTGCGCCGCCATTCCACCTGCTGCATGCTGTCGGAGGCGCAGCGAAAGCCGTAATGCTGCTCTGGATAAAGGGTACGCAACTGTTGGGCGGCAACCGGAAGGTTGCTCAAGCCAAGCACCACCAGAACAAACAGCAAATTCAGTAGTCGTTTGAGTTGCATTCAAACAGAACAAAGAAGTGGAAGATGAGGGTAAGCGCGTCGTGCTCGGGTCCCGCGCAAGCCCCGTGAGTGTTTGCTCCTCAAACGGTTATCGTGGTCGGATATTCTATTCAACAAGTTACAATCTGCCACCCAATTTTCTGCGTTAGTTTGTTTATATGTTTGCTACGGCAGCGTTCGAAAAGGGTTCTTCGGCAGCGGGAGTGGTTCACCCGGTCCAGCCCGCCCGGCCCAGCAGCGGCACAAAACGGAATTCCTCGAATTCCTCGCGCGTAAATTCTTCTTCACTAACCCGCGTAACGCGCACCATACGCTGCGCCTGCGCATCACCAACCGGAATAACTAGGCAGCCCCCTACCCGCAACTGCCGAAGTAGGGGCCGGGGCAAGGTAGGCGACCCGGCCGTTACCAGAATCCGGTCGAAGGGCGCGTGGTCGGGCAACCCCACCGAGCCGTCGCCGCAGAAGAGCTGTGCCGTACGGTGCAGGTGGGTTAGGCGGCGGCGCGTACGCTCGAAGAGCACCGGCTGGTATTCGATGCTGAAAACGTGGGGCGTCAGTTCGAGCAGTACGCAGCACTGGTAGCCCGAACCGGTGCCCACTTCCAGCACCCGATGATGCGGTTCGGGGCGCAACAGAGCCGTTTGGTAGGCCACCGTGTAGGGCTGCGAAATCGTTTGGCCTTCCCCAATCGGAAAGGCTTTGTCTTGGTAAGCGTGGGCCTGGAAAGCTGTTTCGAAAAAAGCATGGCGCGGCACGGCTAGCAGGGCCGCTAGCACCAGCTCGTCGCGGATGCCTTTGCGGCGCAGCTCGTCTACGAGGGTGCGGCGCTGGCCGCGGTGTCGGTAGGTGTCGGCGTGCATGGGGGAGAAGCAGTCCTGGGAAGTGCGCGAGGACGAGCTAAGGATTGGCACGGTTTTCCCGGTTTTCGGTTTATTGCCCTACCTTTGGCCCGCTCAAAACGGGCCTTCAGGGTCCGTTCAGGCATTTGTTCTGGTGCGAAGCTACCCATTCGCCCTCATAAAATCACCTGCCGGCCTTTGCCGCCGGCCCGATAGTACGGCCCTTGATTCGCACTTTGCAACGACTAAAGCTGATTGCTGCCGACTTTGGGGCGGCTCTTCTAGCCTGGGTGTGCTTCTTTCTGTTGCGTAAGTATTTGCTAAGCGAAATCAACGAAGGTTACCGCTTCACCGAAGGAGCGCTGTTCTACTTGTCGGGTTCCGCCTTCATGATTGCCTTCTTCTGGACGATCCTCTACGCGCTGATTGGCGAGTACCGCGACATTTTCCGCAAGTCGCGCCTGGGCGAAATCATCCGGCTTGGGCGCGTATCCGTGCTGGGTGCGCTCATTATCTTTTTCGCCTTTCTGCTTGATGATCAAGGCGTAAGCAACTACCAGCTTTACTACAAAACCATTACGGCCTACTTCCTGCTGCATTTCACCATATCCGCCGTATTTCGGACGATGGCCGTGAGCAGCGTGCAGCATCTGGTCCGCAACGGGACTATCTTCTTCAACACGCTGTTGGTGGGCTCGAATGCCTTGGCGCTCGAAACCTACCACGAACTGCGCCGCAACAGCCGGCACCTGGGGCTGAAGCTGGTCGGGTTTGCGCCCGTGGGTGAAACGGTGGACGCCGGATTGGCTGCCGAGCTACCCACCCGCGGTTCGTATCGCCGGCTGCCTGCGTTGGTGCGGGTGTTGAAAATCGAGCAGATAATTATTGCCATCGAGCCCTCCGAGCACCGCTTGGTCGAGGAGATATTGACCTTGCTTGAAGGCACCCCGGCCCGCATCAGTGTGCTGCCCGACCTCTACCAGATGCTGCTCGGCTCGGTGAAAGTGAGCCATATTTTTGGTACTCCGCTCATCGAAATCAAGCAGGATCTGCTGCCGCCTTGGCAGCGCGTGCTGAAGCGAATAATTGACGTGGTGGCCTCTGCACTGTTTCTGCTGTTCGCGTGGCCGGTGTATGCTTTCACGGCGGCCATGGTTAAACTTTCGTCGCCGGGGCCGGTGTTTTATTCGCAGGAGCGCATTGGGCGGCATGGACATCCGTTCCGCATTTACAAGTTCCGCTCGATGTACCTGGATGCCGAAAAGCAAGGCCCCTCGCTCAGTTCCGACTACGACCCGCGCATCACCCCTTGGGGCCGCTTTATGCGCAAAGTGCGCCTCGATGAACTGCCGCAATTCTGGAACGTTATCCGCGGCGACATGAGCATTGTGGGGCCCCGGCCGGAGCGGCAGTTCTTCATCGACCAGATTGTTAAGGTGGCGCCTCACTACCGCCATCTGCACCGCGTCCGGCCGGGCCTTACCAGCTTAGGCCAAGTGAAATACGGCTACGCCGAAACGGTTTCTCAGATGGTTGAGCGCCTCAAATTCGATATTCTCTACATCGAAAACATGAGCCTCGCCATGGATTTCCGCGTTTTGCTCTACACCCTTAAAATCATTATTGAGGGACGAGGAAAATGATTTTAAATGTGCTGATTACTGATTTGCTGATGGTCGGTGTGGTAATGGTTGATGTGCTACTTGTTGACTTGACTTTTAATACATTGGTGTTGTGGGTGAGCCGCCGAGGGATAATCTGATTGTACAACTGACTTTTGATTTCGCGCTGTTGATTATACAATATGCGGAGCAGCTTGAGTTGCAGCGTAAGTTTGTTGTTGCAAATCAGTTGCTGAAGAGTGGTACCTCTATCGGGGCGAATGTTCGGGAAGCATAGAGTGCCAAAAGTCGGGCAGACTTTATCCACAAGTGTAAATTGGCTGCAAAAGAGGCCGAGGAAACCGAGTAGTGGCTATTGCTTTGCCACTACTCCGCTGGCTATGGCGACACCACCAACTTGCAAAATCGGTTGCTAAGTATTGGTAAGGTGCTCTCGAAAATCATTTCCTCTTCCCGAAATGTTTGATAGACTAATACTATTACGCGCTATTCTCGTGCGCTATATAATCAGCTCAGTTGCAAGGCTTACATCAATAACCAGCACATCAATAATCAGCACATCAACTCATGTTCACTGGCATCATCGAAACGCTCGGCACCATCCAGGACGTGCGCCGCGCAGGCACTAATATTCATTTCACCGTGGGTTCGCCCTTCGCCGCCGAGTTGCGCATCGACCAAAGCGTGGCCCACGACGGCGTGTGCTTGACGGTGGTAGCCGTAGATGCCGCGGCCGGAACGCACGTAGTAACCGCCATCGACGAGACGCTGCAAAAAACCAACCTGGCGCACTGGCGGCCCGGTCGCCGCGTGAATCTGGAGCGTTGCTTGGCCGCCAACGGCCGCTTCGACGGCCACATCGTGCAAGGCCACGTCGACCTGACGGCTGAATGCGAAGCCGTGGAAGACCAGAACGGCTCTTGGCTCTACCGTTTCCGCCACGCGCCCGGTCCCGGCCGCGTAACCGTGGAAAAGGGCTCGATTTGCATCAACGGCACCAGCCTCACTTGCTTCAATTCCACCGACGATGGCTTTTCGGTGGCCATCATTCCGTACACGTACGAGCATACCACCTTCCAAGACCTGCGCCCCGGCCACCAAGTGAATCTAGAGTTTGATATTGTGGGAAAATACGTGGCGAAACTGTTGGGCAAATAGACAAACCAACGGGTAAGGATTGCGTAGTGATAAGATCTGTAGGCTCTTACCACTACCACCGCCATGCCGAAGTCCAAGCGCGAATTAATCGAACCCACTCCCGGCGACAAGCGCTATGTGCGTCGCAACGCCCGAGGTCAATTCACTAGCGAAGTGGAACTGCACCGCTCTTTATCGCAGGACGACCGACATAACTCTAAAGTCACGAGCAGGCCCGGCCAGGGCGACCGGGGTGACGGCCATACCGGCAACCGGAAACCAGCGAAGTAAGTATCTGCGCAAGCATGCAAAAGCCGTTGCCAATAAGTTGGCAGCGGCTTTTGCATGCTGTAAGAGCCTAAAGTTATTCCTGGAGAATTGGCGCAGAGGCTGTAGCGCGAAGCCTGAGCTTCGTGTGTCGTAGCACGATGTTGTTGCACCAGTGACGTTACTCTGGCCTGAAAGTGGAAGTCAGCACCGATACGCGAAGCTCAAGCTTCGCGCTACAGCCTAGGAGTCGGATTAATTGTATTGTTTGGCTTCGGAAACGCCGGCCAGCGAATTAGGCGCAGTTAGGCGCTTGTAGATGGTGGCGCTCATCCAGGCCAGCAGGCTACCAAGCGTAGCGCCGGCTAGCACGTCGGAGGCGAAGTGGGCCGCCAGATAAATCCGGCTGTAGCTGACCAGCGCTGCCCAAAGGAAAAGCAGCCATTTTGCTATCCGATATTGCCGCGGCAGCACCAAGTTCACGAATACGGCAAAGGCAAAGGCATTGGCCGCGTGCGAGGACATAAAGCCGAATTGCCCCCCGCAGCCATGGATTAGGTTGAGGGTAGCGGAGAGATGAGGGTCGTGACAGGGGCGGAGGCGGGCGAAGTATGGCTTGAAGAAGCGGCTGGATATAAGGTCGGCCAAGCCAACGCTAGCGGCCAGCAGCGGCACCAAGAGCAGCGCGCGACGCTTATAGATGTAGCTCAACAATACCAGCAGCACAAAATAGGCCGGAAACCACACTTCGCGCTCCGTGAAGAACACCATGAGCGTATCCAACTTGGGCGTGCGGTGGCTGTTGGCGGCCACTACCAGCCAGCGGTCCAGGGCTTGTAACTGCTCAATCAAGCGGAAAGGGGTGTTTCAGTGAGCCAGTCCACCCCTTTGCGCAGCCACTGCTGAGTGGCGGCTTCGGGGGAGTTAGGTTCAATAGCGAAATTATAGTGCCACTCCGCCTGGGGTGGCAAACTCATCAGGATGCTTTCGGTACGGCCCCCGGTTTCCAGTCCGAAGCGGGTGCCGCGGTCAATGGCTAGGTTGAACTCGGCGTAGCGCCCGCGCCGCACGAGCTGCCACTGCTTTTGTTGCTCGGTGTAGGGCCGGTCGGCATTGAGGCGCAGTAGTTCGGTATAGGCCCGACCAAAAACCTCGCCTACTGCCCGAATAAAAGCAAACAGGTCGTTCGGGTCGCCGTCTTTGCCCACGGTAAGACGGTCAAAGAAGATGCCGCCGATGCCGCGCGTTTCCTGGCGGTGGGGGATATAGAAGTAGTCGTCGGCCCACTGCTTAAAGCGAGCGTAGTAGGTGGGGTCGTGCAACTGGCAGACTTCGGCAATTTGGGCATGAAACCAGCGGGCCTGCGCTTCCTCTACATAAATAGGTGTCAGATCCAGGCCGCCCCCAAACCAGGCTTCGCCGTTGCCGGCCTCGAAATAGCGCACGTTCATGTGGGCAATGGGCACCATGGGGCTGTGCGGGTGTTGCACGACGCTTACGCCAGTGGCGAAATAGTTGGGGGTGGGCATGAGCAGCACGCGGGCGGCCTGTTCGCTCATCGTGCCCGATACGGCCGAAAAATTCACGCCGCCTTTCTCGATGATGGTACCACCCGTCAGGATGCGCGAGCGGCCCCCGCCGCCGCTATGATGCTGCCAGGCATCTTCCTGAAAGCGACCCGCGCCGTCGGTTGCTTCTAACTGCTGGCAGAGCCAGTCCTGAAACGCCCGCAGCCAGGCCTCTACGCTGGCGCGAAAAGTAGGAGCGGGGGTAGCCTGGGGAAAAAGGGTGGAAGAAAGCATAAACAAATAAAAGCGGCGGGTTCGGATAGCGTGAGCTACTGTCCGGCGTATTCAGAAACGGTTGCTGCGCAAGGCTGCCGCAGTTTTCAAAGTTGCAAGGTACAGCTTTGGTGGGTTTCAAGCCGCATTCGGTTTGTAGGGGCTCCGTGCGCTGGCAACCAACGGGCCGCAAGAAATAGCCTACAACCTATTGTGTAAGGGGGGCAGAAGCAAAGTCAGCAACCCAATCCTATATTTTGAGATAACAAGTAATCAGGTCACTAGTAGACTTATTTTAATTTTTCGTGCCTACCTAATCTTATACACCTGAACTTTTCGAAGAACAATAAGTGGGCGCAAGAAGCGCTATTTAGGGTGTGTGGACGGTGAGGGCTTCTAACCAAACGAAGGCCGCCATGCAGAGCGCAGCGAAGTATCTCGCGTGCTAACAAAAGGTTGCTACTCTAGCATCAGCACGCAAGATGCTGCGCTCTGCATGACGGCCATTGTGCATACTGTCCACACACCCTAGGTGAATAGTATTACTTATCGCTTGCTATGTGCCCTATGCAAAAAGATAGATACCTGCTGTTGACACTTTCCAGTCACCTGTCTACAGGAATGAGTGGAACAGTAATCGAGACGCTTACTGGATTGCCGTTCTGCTGCCCGGGCACAAAATCATTCATGCGTGTCAACATGCGTGCCACCTCTTGATACGTGCTGGATGGTATGCTGGTGCTACTAGGCACTGTGATTAATCTGGGTTGCGTCAGCTTACCGCTTTTATCAACAACAAACGACATAAACAGTGCCTTGGCACCGGGTGGCAGCGTCGGTCGGTTCTTTTCAATCAACTCCATCAATCCATTAACCCCACCGCCCCTATACACGGGCATTTGGTTGGCGTATGCACATACATGCTCATAATTAGGCAATAAACGAAAAGGCGAATTGCTATTCTGTGGAGTTTGAGATTGTCCCCACGCGTTGTTGCCAAGTAAACTCAGACCCATCGTCAGGCCAAACGCTAAGAGCATTCGCCCTAGGAGTGGACAAGCAGTAATCAAGGGTGAAAAGCGCATAACAGCTTCTGTGTTAACGTGAACCCAACACAACAACGCCTAGTACGCCGGAATGGTATAAGGATGACTCCTTATTGCAAGCGCAAGAAAGTGCCTACCCGACTAGGTTGGAGGAAGTACTTTTTTGCGCCTGAGACAGGCGTAACTTCAACGGGCCACGAGCAGGCGAACCACCTCGCGCCGACCATTAATGGTCAACTGGCACTGGATACACGCCGGGCACTAAGTTGTAGCTGGTAAGCGGCAGCGTATACTGCTGGCCTTTCCGAACGGTACCGTGGTAGAGTAGGGCCACTTCTTGGCCGAGTTGGTTGTAGAAAGAACTGCACCTGGCCCACGCCATCCAGGTGGGGGCGGAGACTTACGGTCGCCTTCGCCACCATGTGACTCGGGTAGACGGCCAATTCCTGCGAGATACTACCTGCGCCAACTGCCCCCGTCCGGGTGGCGGCAACGAGTGGCCCAGACGACAGGTCGGTGGCTTGAACATAGCGAATGGTGGCGTAGTCGGAGCCCGTGCCATTGCCAACGGAGTTACCCGTTACATACACGTCGCGGGCGGTCGTTACGGCAATAGCCATTGCCCGGTCGGTGCCGTTGTCGGGCCCATTGTAGCGGGTGGTCCAGAGGGGCTGCCCCGTCGTGGCGGCGTATTTGGCGGTGGCATAGTGGCGGACTACCCACACCTCGCTGCCGCCAGCGTACTTCACCGTCGCGGAAAGACCCGTCACGACCACGCTACCGGTCGCATCCACGGCAATGTTCGTCGCCCGGTCGCTCCCGCCTTGTCCGCTATTGTAGCAGCGAACCCACCCCTGCTGGCCGGTCGGGGAATATTGCACCGTCATTCATGTAGTCGATATTGACGGGAGAGGTGGTGATACCCAACCCTGCCACGTACACGTTACCACTCGCGTCCACGGCGATACCTGTCGGCTCTTGATCCCGAAAGCCAAGCGGCCCGTTGAAGATAGCGACCCACAACTGCTGTTCATCTAGAGAATACTTGAGGGTGGCGTAATCTCGGTTGTTCTGGGCATTGGTATAAAGGCCAGTCACGTAGACATTTCCCGTTGCATCAACGGCCATATCAACGACTGAATTCCCGGAATTTCTATTGTAGCGAGCTTCCCAGAGTTGCTGGCCGGTGGCTTCCTCGCATTTGAGCGTGACATATTGATTGCTAAAGTTGCTCGCACGGGTACCTGCTACCATCATACGATAGCGCTGGCTTAGTGCTGCTGAGTTGTCCCGCAGCACCCCAACAGGCGGAGGCGAGGACGGTAGGGTATCGCTAGCACTATTCCTAAACGCAGGCAGATTTCAGAACGAACGAGGGGAATGTTGGGGCGCTTCGGCCTCCTCGTGGCCCTTGGTTGCCCGATAAGTCCACCGATTGTATTTGCCACACAACGCTTGCAGCCAGTACTTTAAACGTCAATAAGTTGATGGGGCGTAGCGCAACCACCACTCATTACCCCGCTAAGTTCTTCTCCATCACCAGCAGTTCCAGCGGCTGGCGCGGGATACCAAAGCGGGTATCGGTGGGGAAGGGCTCCGTTTCGCCGGTTTGGTGGTAGCCGTGCCGCTCGTACCAGGCAATCAGCTCGGCCCGCACGGAAATGACGGTAATGCGCAGGCGAGAGCACCCATAGGAGTAGGCGTGGGCTTCCGCTGCTGCCAGTAGGCGTTTGCCAATGCCTTGCGCCTGTCGGTTGGGCGCCACGGAAAGCATGCCTAGGTACAGCGTATCGCCTTGCAGTTGCAGATATACGCTGCCACAAAGCTGCCCCTCGGCGGTGGTGCACAAAAGCATGGTGGCCTCGTCGGGAGTCAGCAGGTCGAGCAGGGCTTCAGCATCGGTGCGCTGACCACCGAGCAAGTGTGCCTCGGTAGTCCAGCCTTGCTTGGATTGCTCGCCTCGGTAGGCGCTATTCACTAAAGCCACCAGGGCCGGAACATCGGCGGGAGTGGCGCGCTTAATATAAAGTTCTTCAAGCATAGAGCGAAGGTAGGAGAAGTAACTACGATGCGTAACGGAGTAGCAAGGAAGCTGTTAAACAGTAGTAAGGCAGTAGAACAACTTGCGCGCTACCCCAGTGCTCGGTTACGCCTCCTCATTGCCCTGCGAAGTCCCCACCGAACCTGTAATTTCGCTTCCCCACTCACTGTTCTTGCATGCTCACCGAATCCGCCCCACCCCTGGAACCCGCCTTTACCACCCAACCCGACCGCCCCACTTGGCAGCGGGCCTACCGCCTGATGCACACGGCCGCCGAAATGGCCCGGCTGTTCGAAGAAAACAAAGCCGTGACGGCCAAATACGTACACGCCACCGCCCGCGGCCACGAAGCCGTGCAACTGGCCGCCGCTTTTCACCTTCAACCCGTCGATTACGCCGCCCCGTACTACCGCGACGATGCTTTTCTTATTGGCCTGGGGTTGCAACCCTACGAGCTGATGTTGCAGCTCATGGCCAAGCGCGACGACCCTTTCAGCGGCGGCCGAACCTACTACAGCCATCCTTCGCTGCGGCGGGCAGGCTTCCCCACAATACCGCACCAAAGCTCGGCCACCGGTATGCAGGCTATTCCCGCCACCGGTATGGCGCATGGTATCAAGTACTTGGAATCAAGTAAGAATTATGAATTAAAACTTAAGAATGAGAAAGCCACTGAAAACGATTTTCGGAACGCGGAACAATCAATTCTTACTTCTCAATTCTTACTTCTCAATTCCTCCGTGGTTCTCTGCTCGATTGGGGATGGCGCCATGACGGAAGGCGAGGTGAGCGAGGCGCTGCAAATGGCCGTGCTGCACCAACTGCCCATTATTTACCTGGTGCAGGACAACGAGTGGGGCATTTCGGCTACGGGCCGCGAAATGCGGACTATGGATGCCTACGAATTTGCGGCGGGCTTCAAAGGCTTACACCGCTTGCAGGTTGATGGCGCCGACTTTCAAGCCAGTTACGCTGTTTTAGGCGAAGCCTTCGACTACGCGCGGGCGCGGCGTGGCCCCGTGCTGGTGCACGCCAAATGTCCGCTCCTGGGCCACCACACCAGCGGGGTGCGGCGCGAATGGTACCGTGGCGACAACCTAGCCAAGCACAACCTGCTCGACCCGCTGCCGCGTCTGCACCAACACCTACTCACGCTCGGCTTCACCGAAACCGCGCTAACCCAGTTGGCTACCGAAGCCCGCACCACCGTGGCCGCCGATTACCAGCGCGCCCTGGCCGCGCCCGCCCCCGCCCCCGCCACCTTCGCCGACCACGAGTTTGCGCCACCCGCCGTCACCGAGGAAGCCGGGGAGCGTAGCCCCGCCGGTGCCGAAAAAGCCCTGATGGTCGATGCCGCGCTGCACACCATCGACGATATTTTAAGCGAGTTCCCCGAGGCCTTGTTCTACGGCCAGGATGTGGGCGGCGAACTGGGCGGGGTATTTCGGGAAGCGGCGTTGCTGGCCAAGAAATACGGTGATGCCCGGGTGTTCAACACGCCCATTCAGGAAGCTTACATTGTGGGCAGCACCGCCGGCATGAGTGCGGTAGGCGCCAAGGCCATTGTTGAAATTCAGTTTGCCGATTACATCTGGCCGGGCCTCAACCAGTTGGTGGAAGAGCTAAGCAAGTCGTGCTACCTCTCCAACGGGCAATTCCCGGTGCAAAGCCTGATTCGGGTGCCGATTGGGGCCTACGGGGGCGGCGGGCCGTACCACTCGGGCTCTATCGAAAGCACGCTGCTTACCATTCGCGGCATCAAGGTGGTGTACCCGAGCAACGCCGCCGATATGAAGGGCTTGATGCGCACCGCGTTTCTCGACCCGAACCCCGTGGTGATGCTGGAGCACAAAGGCTTGTACTGGAGCAAAGTGCCCGGCACCGAAGACGCTAAAACCATTGAACCCGCGGCGGGCTATGTTATTCCGCTTGGGAAAGCCGCCGTAGCGCAGGCCGCCGACCCGCAGAAGCTGCGAAGCGGCGAAACCTGCGTGGTCGTCACCTACGGGATGGGCGTGTACTGGACCAAAACTGCCAGCCGCCAGTTTCCCGGCCAAGTGGAAATCCTGGATTTGCGCACCCTTAATCCGCTCGATTACGAGGCCGTGGAAGCCGCCGTGCGGCGCCATGGCAAGGCCCTGGTCCTCACAGAAGAGCCATTGCTCAACTCCTTCGCCGAAAGCTTGGCCGGCCGCATTCAGCGCACCTGCTTCCAGCAACTCGATGCGCCCGTCTTTACCCTCGGCGCCGCCAACCTGCCCGCCATTGCCCTAAACGTGGACCTGGAGCGCCAGATGCTTCCCAACCCCGACAAAGTAGCCGCTGCTATCGGTGAGTTGATGAGTTGGTGAGATGCTGTCCTTGCGAGGCACGAAGCAATCCGTCCTCTAATTGCGCCAAGCCTGAAAATGCGCCAAGCCCTTGACGTCCGTGCTGGCGTCAAGGGCTTATCGATTTAGGAGGCTTATCTCACAGAGAGGATGGATTGCTTCGTGCCTCGCAAGGACAGCACCTCACCACCTAAAACGGGTACCCGATACCGAGGTTCAATGCCGTTTGGTTGCGGCTGTTGAAAACATCTATGTTACGGATGGCCCATTTACTGCCAGGCGCGGCCGGGTCGTACACCTTCGTCGCTATGTCGAGGCGGAGAATCAAGAAAGTGAAGTCAAAGCGCAGGCCAAATCCTGAGCCCACGGCAAATTCCCGGTAGAAGCGCTTTACATCAAAGCGCGTGTTACTTCGGCCGTCGGGCTGCTGAGCCCAAACGTTGCCAAAGTCCGTGAACAGTGCTCCATTTATAAAGCTGAATAGCGGAAAACGGTATTCTAGATTGCCTTCCAAGAGCAACTCGCCGGGCTGCTCGAAGTTATAATTTCGAATAGGGTTGCCGTTTTCGTCAAGTATAGGTTGGCCAAAATCAATGGATGTTTGATCCTGATTCAACTGATATGTTGTATTAGAACCTGTACCGAGGCGGCGCGGCCCCCAAGCTCGAACGCTGGTGCTGCCGCCAGCAAAAAAATACTTTTCGTAAGGAATAATTTTACTGCTGCTTCGTAGCGGTTGTACTATACCACCATTGACCCGGTATACAAGGAATGACCTTGGTCCGAGCTTATGATATCGCCGATAATCAGCATTGAGCTTATAGAAGTCATATACCGGGAGGCTGCCAAGGGCCTTTTGATAGAGGGGACGAGTAAGGCCACCTAGTTCTACAAACCACCTAAAATAGCTGGCATCACGGGTTTCGTTGAAGTCGTTGGAATTGTAGAGAGAGGTGAAACTAAAACTAGGAATGAACTGCCGCTGAAAAGCCACCAACACCGAAGGGTTATCGGGAAATTGGCTGCGTAGTGAGGTAATAAAGCTCTTACTCACCCTAAGGGTGTCCACTAAACTTAAATCAAATGGCGTGAAAACAAGCTGATGATAGGGGGTGCGCTGCCAGATATAATCGAAGGTGCCTTCGAGATTAGTGCGCGTATACTCCGGCCGGTTTACGTAGTTATACCCCACATTGAAGCGGGTGCGTGGATTATAACGGGATAAAAAGCGGTTGGTCCGCCAGGGTACCATAAACTGAGGTAATATTAAGTTGATATTGGCCCCAAGCTGGGTAGTTAATACGCTGGAGTTAGAGGCTGTATTTTCGGTGTTGTTATCATTGCCTCGCCGGTATTGTCCTTCTAGACCCGCCCGCAAGCCTAGTTCCAGTACTTCGGCTCCGCCAAACGGATTGCGCGCTTTGATGCGCAGGTTGCCGAAAGGCCCCGGTAGCCCCGCCACGTAGGTTCCTCCAAACTCCACGGTTTCCTGGTAGCGCTTGGCGGGCGAGGCGGCAATGTTGGCATCGAGCTGCCGATGCAAACTGTCTTCCAGCGTAAGAGGGCGCACTTTCTGGTAATTCACGTTGGCAAAACGGAACACGTCGAGTTGGCTAAGCTGGCGCTGAGTGGTTTGGGTGGCCGTGAGGCTGTAGTAGTCGCCCGCGTCGATAGCCACTTTGCGGTTGAGCAGACGCGGACTGATTTGATGCTTGAAGGCCAAAAATAAAGTCGAGTCCTGTACAAGTGTATCGCGCTTCTGCCCGAAACGGATTGTGCCCGCATCCGTGATGAAACGCACCCGCCGAATGGTGTAGCGCGGGTGCAGTAGGCCCGGGCCCGGGCTGGCTACTAGGGTACGAAGCCGAACGGTGGCAGGAGCGAAGCTGGTGTCGGCTTCCAGCGTGATATACTGCTGGCGGAAATCGAAGTAGCCGTTGTTTTTGAGGAGCGTTTCAATTCGGGCGCGCTCTTGCCCAATCTGTTCCTCATCATACTGGTCCCCAATGTGCAGCAACGTAGCGGTTTGCGCGGCCAGAACCCGTTGGGCCACCACGGAATCAGCAATGTCATAATCGAGCTGGGAGTAGCGGAAAGGCGTATTTTCGGTGATGCGGTAGGTGACCACCACGCGGCGGCGGTGCAGGCTATCAGGGCCGCCAAAAAGGCGCCCCAGCGAGAAGCGCCGGTCCGCGAGCGTATCAGAGTAGCTGACCCGGCTGCGGAAAAAGCCTTTCGACTTCAAAAAGGTGGCTAGCTGCTCGGCGGTTTGGCGGGTCAGGGCCGTATCGTACACGACGGGGGGCTCGCCGAGGCGCATGATGGCGTTGCCTTTATCTAAAACCAATTGCAGGCGGCGGGTCCGCCGCTCACGGCGGGTGAGGAGCTTGCCTACCTTTGCCGAATCGGGCCGGGCCGCCAGGATGCGGCGGTTGTACTCGGCCCGCGTTGAATCAAGCTTGCGTTCTATGCGGCCGGAGTTGTAGAAGCGCCGGCCTAGCTGATAGATTGCTAGTTTTGGCAGCGGAAAGCGGCTGTTGGGCTTTTGTCGGTACAAGGCTTGTAGGCGCTCGGCATCGGCTTGCTTCACGCCTTCTAGCTCGATCTGGCTCAGCAACTGCTGATTGGGACCGAGTAGGCGCAGGGGCGAACAGCCCACGGCCAGCAACGTCAACAGCAGCAGTGCCAGGCACAGCCTACGAGCTGAGCCACTTTTCTTATCTATCATCTGAGGCCCGGTTGGGCGTCTGTTTAGTGAAGCGTATGGTCTCAAAAGCAGTAGCAAAATACGTACACGCGCTGCACCTGAAAAAGTACCGGCTCCGGCACGGTGCCTTCCTGGTAGAAGGAGGCAAGAGCGTACTGGAACTGCTAAGGTCCGGACTTCAAACGGAACGTGTGCTGGTAACGGCAGAATTCAGGTTGAAATTACCTGTCTCATTGTCTAATATCCCCGTTGATGTACTCACCGAAGAGGAACTGACGGGCCTTAGCACCCTAGCCACCAACAATACGGCCCTCGCCATTGCCCGGCTGCCCGAAGAGCCACTCCTTCCCCTTACCACTCCCGGCTTGTTACTCGCCCTCGACCAGGTGCGCGACCCCGGCAACCTCGGCACCCTCATCCGCCTCGCCGACTGGTACGGCCTGCCCGGCGTGGTACTCAGCGAAACCTGCGCCGATCCTTGGGCGCCCAAAACCGTGGCCGCCACCATGGGCTCTTTCACCCGCGTGCCCATTTGGCAGCGCGACCTGCCCTCCTGGCTCGCCTCGCTGCCAATCCATTTGTCGGTATTCGGCGCCGACCTGCATGGCGACAACGTGCACCACCTGACGCTCCAACCAACTGGCGTGTTGGTCATGGGCAGCGAGTCGCACGGTCTCACGCCAGAAGTGGAAGCGCGCCTCACGCAGCGCCTGCACATTCCGGGTCGCGGCCAGGCCGAAAGCCTGAACGTAGCTATTTCAGCAGCTATTCTGCTAGACAACTTCTATCGGAACGCCTGAAAAGGGGAGGCTGAGGTTCTAACCGCGCAATCAGCGCAAGCAGAACGTCAACCTCCCCTTTTCAGACTTCGCTTTTCAGGCGTTCATACTCTCATTACCTTGCTTAGTGCAGGAGCGAGATGCCAAAGCTTAGCGTTTGCGCTTGTACGCCACGGTTGTTCTGGAATAAGTCGTTGAGGCTATATTTTGCAAACAGGTCGAGGCGGCGGATACCGATGGTGCCTTGCAGGCCATACTGGAAGTCTTCGAGGTTGTAGCTGCCCCGGTCTTTGTCTTTGCGGGTACGACCATCTTCGCTGTACTTGATTTTGGTGTGCGAACCCAACCGGTAGCCAACGAACCCGCCAGCCCCGATGCGGAAGGCATCCCGGCCTTTCTTATCCTGGAAATCAAGAATTGCCATCAGCGGCAGATTCAGCGTCGTGACGGCCAGCTTGCTTTTCTCCAAGCTCCGGTCGGTCTCTATTTGTAGGGTAGTGAAGCCGTTCGTGTTAATAAAGCGTGAGTTGTCGTCGAGCATGTAGTTGTTGAAAGCCAGTTCGGGCCCGGTCAGCAGGTGAAAAGGCGAGCCTTTTTGTCCTACCCGAATGTCGTAGTGCCAGTTCAGGCTGAGGTAGCGGGAGCCAACCGGCTTGAGGTCGGGCTCCGTCTGGCCCACTGGGGTCTGCACATCAACCAGCGTGTTAAGGCCCAGGTCGATATCAAAGTTGCTATGGACGGCTCGGTTTCGCTTTTCTTCCTGCTTGGCCTTGCGCTTAATCGAGGCCAGGGAATCGGCTTTGGGGGTGCTGCCCACATGAATATCAACCCGGTCTTTGCTCCCGTCGCTCTTTTCCTGCACCGAAACCCCGAACACGCGGCCCATGCGTACTTCCACATTGTTTTCCCTGACCGTGGAATTTTTGCTTTCGTCGGTGCGCATGGTGATGCGGATTTGCTCGGGTACCTGCTTGCCGGGCCGGTCTTTGGCCGGATAAAACTCCATGGTCACTTGCTCGGATTTCGAGTTTTTGCCGGCTGCTTCCGCCTGCGTGATGTAGGTGTCCAGCAAAATCATCAGCGAGTCGAGCTTGTAGGCCCGTAGCTCCCGTAGTTGCTGCTTGTTTTTCACGAATAGCGTCATGGTGGCCTGGTTGGGCAGTTTCACCACAATGGTGTCGTCGAGATGGGTAGGATAGGTAGTACGGGCAAAGCAAGGCGAAGCCAGGACTAGCAGCACGAAGGCAGCCAGCAGAGCGGAGAGGCGTTTCATGACAAGAAAGAATTAAAGTTGAATCACTTTGGTTAGCGTGCGGTTGCCCACGCGGGCTTGGACCGTCACAGTTTCGGGCAGGCCGGTTTCAGCCAGACTAACCCGTTCGCCACGTACTGCATTGCGGGCTTGGCGAAGCAGAATCCCTCCCAGGCTACGGCGCGAAGTGCTGGCAGCATCTGTTGCGGCCACGGCCGTGGCGTCGTTGCTGCGGTGTACTTCCACCTCAATTGGGCCGGTTGGCACCGAGGGAGTGGCTGCTAAAGCCAGAGCCGGTTGCGTCCGAGCAGGAGCTAACGCTTCCACGGAAGGCAAAGAGCGCTCCGGTTGCGTCTTTGGAGCGGTAGCGGCTACAGCTTCGGGAGCTGGATTTGTTTTCACAATTTCAGGAGTAGAAGCCGGGCGGAAGGTTTTGTTGATGCGAGTGGGGCGGGTAGTAGAAGCGGTAAGTTGCTGCCGAGCCTCGGGGTGCGCACCCTCAGGTTGGCGAACTGAAGCGGTTGGGGCTGCAACCGTAGCCGCTTTCGGGAGGGTAGATGCAAGAGCCGGGGCAGTGGTTGCCTGCGGATGGGTAGCGGCAACTGATTTTTTTGCGGGCTCAACAACAGCCTGTTGCCCTTGGTTAGCGGAGCGCGTTGGCTTAGCGCTAGCAGCCAACGGAGCAGAGCCCGTACCCGATGTAGGACTAAGTTGCAGCCACAACAGGCCGCTTGCTAAGAGTAGTACCACAGCGGCCGCCGCCCACAGCCAAAGGGCAGGGCGCTTCTTGGCGGGCTGCAACTCTTCTTCGAGCTGATTCCAAAGGTAGGCCGGCGGGGCGGGAGCGTGGCCTTCAAGCCGGTCCCGGAACAGCTTATCAATATCTTCCGGTTGCATATAATTCTTTCGGTGAAGCGTTAGAAGAAGGAGTAGCCGTTTGGTTGGCGGCTATCAGGCGGCGTTGGAGCATGGCCCGCGCCTTACTGAGCTGCGACTTGCTGGTGCCCTCCGAAATACCAAGCAGCTCGCCGATTTCGGGGTGGGTATACCCTTCTAGGGCATAGAGGTTGAACACAGTACGGTAGCCAGCGGGCAGCTCCGCCAGCAGGCCTAGCAGGTCGGCGGCATTAAGCTGGCTTTCTGCCTCGGCGGCCGTAGCGGGTACGTCGTACGTTAGGTCGTCGATGGCCATGTGCAGGGGCTCTTTGCGGCGAAGCATCCCAAGTGCCTCGTTCACCATAATACGGCGAATCCAGCCCTCGAAGCTACCCTCGTGCCGATATTGGCTCAAGGCTCGGAACATCTTGGCAAACCCACTCAGTAATGCCTCTTCAGCATCTTCGCGGCGGCGCAGATACCGCAGGCATACCCCTAGCATCATACCCGCAAACCGCTCATAGAGCAGCTTTTGGGCGCGGCCACTGCCTTGGCAGCAGGCAGCAATGAGGTCAGCATCAGTCACGGTTGGTTGAGTAGAGTTCAGAACAGAAGCAGCGCGTTTGGCAGGGTAGATGGCTATGGCTTGACAAGGGTTGCCTGACCACGTGAAAATTAACAGTTACACTGACTAACAAGCCACGTTCTTTTGTTGAGCAAGTCTTAAGCTTATATAAAGGGGTGACCTGGGATACTCCGAAATACCGGAGGCTTGAATGCAAAAGAGCAGCCTTAGCAGGTTATTACCTGCCAAGGCTGCTCTTAATTTCAATTAGTTGGAAGCCAACTAATACGCGATCTGCTAGATTCAGGAAAAAGAACTCTTCCCCAAAGCCTCTTCTTGTAATAAATGCTGTACAGCGTTGTACTTAAAACGAAAAAACCTGGGATTACGCGAGCATCTTGACCTACTAATCCATATTTATGGATTAATGATTATAATGCAGCCACACGCAAGTTTAGAACTTGTTAAAGTAGGTAGATGTTGAACTGTACCACCATTTCAGCAAGCCAACCCTCTGGCGCTAGAAACTGAGTCTAATTTGCTATGGAACCCGAGGAAGAGTTTTTAGATAATGCCGTCACGATGGCACATTTTGCTCGGCAAGAGATTCAACAATTTCTAGCCTGGACCAATAACAGCGGGCCTTATGGTCAGGCTGCCGCAGCCTTGTTGCTAAAGCTTGACACCCTAACCTCGGAGATAAAGGCTTTGAAAAGGCTATACGAAGATGAATAGCAGCGCTGTCTGTTCACTGAATATCAGGTGCTATGCCTTCTTTTTTAGAAGGCATTTTCATTGCCTCTGATAGCCTGACGAACCGTTAGAGCTACAATTTTCAAGTCGAGCAAGAAAGACCAGTTCCTGATATAGTGGATATCCGCATTTACGCGTTTTTCCATTGCTTCGGTTTCCTTGGTTTCTCCCCGGTGACCTTCTACTTGTGCCCAGCCTGTGATGCCAGGAGTAACCAAATGACGCTCCATAAAATTGGCAATTACTCTAGAGTAATCCTCCGTATGGCGCAGCATGTGAGGCCGTGGACCTACCACCGACATCTCGCCCCGAAGGACGTTGATGAACTGTGGTAACTCGTCGATACTGGTTTTGCGCATAAAGGCACCCAATTTCGTTATGCGCTTATCGTCACGGCTTGCTTGCCGAGAATCAGCATCCGCGTTGATTCGCATGCTACGAAACTTGAGGCAGTAGAACGGCTTACCACCTTTGCCAGTACGGAGCTGTCTAAAGAATACCGGACCTTGGGAATCGAGCTTTATAAGCAGCGCTATCAGCGGAACTAGCCAGCTGAGCAGTAAAATAACGACGAGAGAGGCAAAACACAAGTCGAAAGCACGCTTGACAACGTCGTTGACGCTACTATTCAATTGATGGGACGTAGTGTGGTGTAACATACCTTTTCGCCTTTTGTGTTCATATGTGCTGGACATTTGGGCGGGTTCAGATGGAGAGCGGCGTGGAGAGCAAATCTCTGAAGTTAACATACGCAGAGACCAGTTGATGGCATAAAAGTACGAAGAAACTGAAAACTATAAAAAGTGGAATACATTGTTCTTTGATTTCTTATAATTATAACTGGGCTCTTATTGGAAAAGTCAAAGTTATTATTATATTAAGTAAATGTGAGAAGTTGAGCGAAGAATCAGCACCCTAAACGTTAGCACCTAGTAATGGTTTCATATCGGTTCGAAAAGACTTCGCTACAGAGGACATTAATCATCATATACCTAGTAAATATTGTACTATGATCAGATGTAAATCGATTTCATAGCACTATCTATACCTTAAATTATTTTTAATAAATTCTAGAAAAGTTTGCAACAAAGTGTTGACGGACCAAGATTTTATGATCCGCTCGACTCGGTTTAGAAGCTGCTGGTTGCCAACAAAAAAAGCGGCCTCAAATCTATAATTATAGATTTGAGGCCGGCTGAAATATGTAGGAAAATTAATACTGACCAACTGATAGCATGACTAGTGTGCAAGCTTCTTCAGTTCTGATGCCGCGCTCCTGGGCCATGCGCTCCAACTCCGGATTTTCAGTGCCAGGGTTGAAGATGATGCGCTTAGGCTGCAAATCAAGGATGTAGTTGTACCAAGCAGGCTGGTTTTGTGGGCCTACATATAAGGTAACCGTATCAATGGCAGTAGCAGTGGGCCGGTCAGTATAAATATCGTAGCCAGCTATCTGGCCCTTACGGATTCCTACTGGCACCACTTCGTGTCCGTGTTTTTTGAGTTGGTGTACAGCCCGGAAAGAATAGCGAGCAGGATTGTCACTAGCGCCGAGTACCAGAGTTTTTTTCATTGTATTGCAAGTTTCTTGTTGAGAGTCTGTTGGAGCGCAGCAGGCCAGAGCTAAAGAAGTTAAATAAAGAGCGCAACGGCTCCCAGTATATACGAGATACCACTCCTGGCAACCGAGAAAGCCGCTAAAAGCTTTTAAGGGCGGCTTCTGCACATCGTTCCCCATCTATAGCCGCGGATACAATACCACCGGCATAGCCGGCGCCTTCACCACAAGGGAACAAGCCTCGTACCTGCGGATGCTCCAGGGAGTCCCGGTCGCGGGGAATGCGCACAGGCGAGGAAGTACGGCTTTCCACACCCACAATCTGCGCGGCATTGGTGGCATAGCCCGGAATCTTCTGGCCGAAATTGCGGAATCCTTGGCGTAGGCGTTCGGCTAGGCCTGCTCCCAGCACCTCGTCCATTGATATGGCTACGAGGCCTGGTTGGTAGCTGGTTTCCAGCAACTCCGAGGAAGTTTTTTTCTTCAAGAAATCGCCCAGCCGCTGAGCTGGCGCTAATTGGGTGTTGCCGGCCAAGTGGCAGGCACGCTGCTCGATCTGCACCTGAAGTCGTAGCCCCGCCAGCGCGCCGTGTTGGCGCAGGTCCATATCTTCCAACTCAATAGCAGCCACAATACCCGAATTGGCAAAGTGAGAGTCGCGGCGGCTAGGACTCATGCCGTTTACTACCACCTCGCCCGGCGCCGTAGCAGCCGGCACAATAAAGCCGCCCGGACACATACAGAAAGAAAATACGCCTCGCTGCCGGCCCTGCCACTGCGTTTGATGCACCAACGAATAAGAAGCGGCGGGCAGTTGACCCCGGTCTGGCAAACGATACTGGGCTTGGTCGATTAGTTGCTGTTGGTGCTCTACGCGTACTCCCAGCGCAAACGGTTTGGCTTCGATGGGTACGCCGCGGCGGTCAAGCAATTCATATATGTCGCGGGCTGAGTGGCCGGTAGCTAGGCTAACGG